>NZ_JBEGDJ010000012.1:0-101723 GCF_040191335.1 Nocardioides sp. YIM 152588
GGCCGTCCGGGCGGTGCCCCCGGTCGCGGTGGCGCCCCGGGTCGCGGTGGCGCGGGTGCCGGCGGTGGCGCCGGTGCCGGTGCCCCGGGTCGTCCCGGAGGTTTCGGTGGCGGTCGTCCCGGCGGTGGCCGTCCGGGCCAGCGTGGCCAGACCCAGGGTGCCTTCGGGCGTCCGGGTGGTCCCGCGCGCCGCGGTCGCAAGTCGAAGCGGGCGCGTCGCCAGGAGTTCGAGGCCATGGAGGCCCCGACGATCGGCGGCATGCGGGTCCGCAAGGGCAACGGCGAGACCATCCGGATGGCCCGTGGCTCCTCGCTGACCGACTTCGCGGAGAAGATCGGCGTCGACGCCGCCTCGCTGGTGCAGATGCTGTTCCACCTCGGCGAGATGGTGACCGCCACCCAGTCGGTGGGCGACGAGACCCTGGAGCTGCTCGGCGACGAGCTCAACTACAAGGTCGAGGTCGTCTCGCCCGAGGACGAGGACCGCGAGCTGCTCGAGTCCTTCGACATCGAGTTCGGTGCCGACGAGGGCGACGAGTCCGACCTCGTGGTCCGTCCGCCGGTCGTGACCGTCATGGGTCACGTCGACCACGGTAAGACGAAGCTGCTCGACGCGCTCCGCAACGCCAACGTCGTGGCGGGCGAGGCCGGTGGCATCACCCAGCACATCGGTGCCTACCAGGTGGCCACGGAGGTGGACGGCGACGAGCGCCGGATCACCTTCATCGACACCCCGGGTCACGAGGCGTTCACCGCCATGCGTGCCCGCGGTGCCCAGGCGACCGACATCGCGATCCTGGTGGTCGCGGCCGACGACGGCGTGATGCCGCAGACGATCGAGGCGCTCAACCACGCCAAGGCGGCCGGCGTCCCGATCGTGGTCGCGGTCAACAAGATCGACAAGCCGGAGGCGGACCCGACCAAGGTCCGTGGCCAGCTGTCCGAGTACGGCCTCGTCCCCGAGGAGTACGGCGGCGACGCGATGTTCGTCGACGTCTCGGCCAAGTCGGAGCTGAACCTCGACAAGCTGCTCGAGGCCGTCGTGCTGACCGCCGACGCCTCGCTCGACCTGCGCGCCAACCCGGTGCAGGACGCCCAGGGCCTCGTGGTCGAGGCGCACCTGGACCGCGGTCGCGGTCCGGTCGCCACGATCCTGGTCCAGCGCGGCACCCTGCGGGTCGGCGACTCGATCGTCGCCGGTCCGGCCTACGGCCGCGTGCGGGCGATGCTCGACGAGCACGGCAACGAGCTCGCCGAGGCCGACCCGGCGCGTCCGGCGATGGTCCTGGGCCTCTCGGCGGTGCCGGGCGCGGGTCAGAACTTCATCGTGGTCGAGGACGACCGGATGGCCCGTCAGATCGCCGAGAAGCGCGAGGCGCGCGAGCGTGCCGCGCAGCAGGCGAAGCGCCGGGTCCGCCGTACCCTCGAGGACTTCATGGCCTCCATGGAGAAGGGCGAGAGCCAGGAGCTCAACCTCATCCTCAAGGGCGACGTGTCCGGTTCGGTCGAGGCCCTCGAGGACGCCCTGGCCCAGATCGACGTGGGCGAGGAGGTCAGCCTCCGGGTCATCGACCGCGGCGTCGGCGCGATCACCGAGACCAACGTCGACCTGGCCGCCGCCTCCGACGCCATCATCATCGGCTTCAACGTCCGCCCGCAGGGCAAGGCGGGCCAGATGGCCGACAAGGAAGGCGTGGAGATCCGGTACTACTCGGTCATCTACCAGGCCATCGAGGAGATCGAGGCCGCGCTCAAGGGCATGCTCAAGCCGGAGTACGAGGAGGTCCAGCTCGGCCAGGCCGAGATCCGGGCGATCTTCCGCTCCAGCAAGATCGGCAACATCGCCGGTTGCATGGTCACCAGCGGTCTCATCCGGCGCAACGCCAAGGTCCGGCTGCTCCGCGACGGCGCCGTCATCGCGGACAACCTCGACCTCGCCTCGCTCAAGCGCGAGAAGGACGACGCGTCCGAGGTCCGCGAGGGCTTCGAGTGCGGTCTGGTGCTGCGGAACTTCCAGGACATCAAGGAGGGCGACATCGTCGAGGCCTTCGAGATGAAGGAGATCCCGCGGGCCTGACGGTCCCACCTGGCCAATCCAGGCACAGGGTCGGCAGGAGCTCGCAGTTCGTCTGCGGCTCCTGCCGACTCGCGTTTCCACCCCCGGCTCCCGAGGGAGCCGTCCCTGATAGGACATACCCATGAGCAACCCCAGGTCGCGCAAGATCGCCGACCGGATCCAGGTCATCGTGGCCGAGATGCTCGAGCGCCGGATCAAGGATCCGCGGCTCGGCTTCGTGACCATCACCGAGGTGCGGGTCACCGGCGACAACCAGCAGGCGACCATCTACTACACGGTCCTCGGCGCCGACGCCGACCAGGAGTCGACCGCGACGGCGCTGGAGTCGGCCAAGGGCCTGCTCCGCTCCGAGGTGGGCAAGCAGCTCGGCATGCGGCACGTGCCGACCCTGACGTTCGCCTGGGACGGCGTCCCCGAGACGGCCCGCCACCTCGACGAGGTCCTCGCGAAGGCCAGGGAGGCCGACGCCGAGGTCGCCGCGGTCCGCGAGGGCAAGGCCCACGCCGGCGAGGCCGACCCGTACAAGAAGCCGCGCGAGGACGAGGACCTCGAGGACCTCGACGACGAGGACGACCTCGACGACGAGGGCGCCGGGGCGTGACCGCCTCCGGCCTGGTGGTCGTCGACAAGCCGGGCGGCATCACCAGCCACGGCGTCGTCTCCCGGGTCCGGCGCCTGGCCGGCACCCGCAAGGTGGGCCACGCCGGCACCCTCGACCCGATGGCCACCGGCGTGCTCGTGCTCGGGGTCAACCGGGCCACCCGGCTGCTCGGGCACCTGATGCTCACCGACAAGGTCTACGAGGCCACCATCCGCCTCGGCGTCGCCACCCACACCGACGACGCCGAGGGCGAGGTGGTGGCCACCGTCGACGCCTCCGCGGTGACCGAGGAGCAGATCCGCGCCGCCCTGGCCGCCCAGGTCGGTGAGATCGACCAGGTGCCGACGGCGGTCTCGGCGATCAAGATCGACGGCCGGCGCGCCTACCAGCGGGTCCGGGCCGGCGAGGACGTCGAGATCCCGGCCCGCCGCGTGCGGGTGGACGAGATCGCGGTCTCCCGGGTCGAGCTCGGCGAGGCGCCCGAGGTGGACGTGACGGTGCGCTGCTCCAGCGGCACCTACATCCGGGCGATCGCCCGCGACGCCGGCGCCGCGCTGGGGGTCGGTGGGCACCTGACGGCGCTGCGGCGTACGGCCGTCGGCGGGTTCGGCCTCGACAGCGCCCGGACCCTGGAGCAGCTCGACGCGGAGTTCTCGATGGTCTCCCTCGACGACGCCGCGCGCGCCAGCTTCCCCTCCGTGGACCTCGACCCCGGGCAGGCGCAGGAGGTCCGGTACGGCCGGCGTCTCGACCTGCCGCTGGACGGGCTCACCGCGGTCTTCGACGGCGGCGAGTTCCTGGCGCTGTACGAGCCGAAGGGCGGCCAGGCCCGGCCGGTCGCCGTCTTCGTCGGGTGACGCGTCGCCACGCGGGTCCGCCGGGGCCGGGTCGGCCGGGGAGCGGCGGCGCGATGTGGGAGAGTGAGCGCCGTGCGTGTGTGGCGTGAGCTGAGCGAGGTCCCGACCGACCTGGGACGGACCGCCGTCACCATCGGCAACTTCGACGGCATGCATCTCGGCCACCAGCACGTGGTCCGGCGGGCGCGCGAGGTGGCCGACACGGTCGGCGTGGACCGCGTGGTCGCGGTGACGTTCGCCCCGCACCCGATGGCCGTGCTCCGTCCCGAGCACGCCCCGGCCATGCTGAGCACCGTCGAGCAGCGGCTGCCGATGATGGAGGCGGCCGGCGTCGACGACGTGCTGGTCATCCCGTTCTCGCGCGAGATCGCCGCCTGGACCCCCGACGAGTTCATCGACCGGATCCTGGTCGGCGCGCTGCACGCCCGGGCCGTGGTGGTCGGCGCCAACTTCCGCTTCGGCAACCGCGCGGCCGGCGACTGCAACCTGCTGCGCCGCGCGGGCCTCGAGCACGACTTCGTGCTCGAGGAGGTCACCCTCGACGGCGGGCCGCAGGTGTGGTCCTCCACCTACGTCCGCACCTGCCTCGCGGCGGGCGACGTGACCGGCGCCGCGGAGGCGCTCGGCCGGCCGTTCGCGACGCGCGGCGTGGTCGCGCGCGGCGACGCGCGCGGACGCGAGCTCGGCTACCCGACCGCCAATGTCCCGGTCGCCCCGGGCGCGGCGGCGCCGGCCGACGGCGTGTACGCCGGGTGGCTCACCGTGGCCGACGGGCCGGACGCCGGGGTGACCCACCCCGCGGCGATCAGCGTCGGCACCAACCCCACCTTCGACGGCGACCGCGAGCGGCGGGTCGAGGCCTACGTCCTGGACCGCACCGACCTCGACCTCTACGACCGCGAGGTCGAGGTCGCCTTCGTGGAGCGGCTGCGCGGGATGGTGCGCTTCGCCTCCGTCGAGGCGCTGCTCGAGGCGATGGCCGACGACGTCGCGCGCACCCGCAGCATCGTCGGCGCCTGAGCGGGGTGACGGGGGAGCGGCTCGACGCCGCGGACCGCTGGTTCGAGACGCACGGGCTGCCGTACTTCGTGCCGGAGCGCCGCGCGGACGTGCGTCGCGCCCTGCGGCTGCGGCGGACCCTGCCGCTGGCCGTCCTCGTCGGGCTCGCGGCGGCCGCCGCCGGCGTGGCGCTGGCGGGCCGGCTCGGCGAGCTCAGCGCCGCGCCGGCCACGCTCGTCGCCGTCGGCCTCGGCGTGGCCCTCTGGTACGCGCTGACCGCGCTCCACGCCCGCCAGATCGTGACCTGGGGGCTCGGCCACACCGTCAGCAGCCTGCGGGCACTGCTGCCGCTGACCACGCGCGCCCTGCCGCTGCTGCTGATGGCGATCACGTTCCTCTTCATCAACACCGAGGTGTGGCAGGTGGCGACCAGCCTCACCGTCGGCTCGCTGTGGCTGGTGGTCGTCCTCTTCGCCGCGCTGGCCGTCTCCTTCCTCCTGGTGCGGCTGCCGGAGGAGGTCGACCGCGCCGACGACGCCGTCGACGCCGACCTGCTGCGGCGCGCGTGCGCGGGCACGCCCCTGCAGCAGCCCTGCGAGGACCTGCTCCGGGCCGAGGACGCCGACCCCGCGTCGCACGCGGAGGTGTCGGGCTTCGAGCGCTGGAACCTGATCCTGGTGCTGGTGGTCGTGCACGTGGTGCAGGTGCTGCTGCTCTCGCTGGCCGTCTTCGCGTTCCTGATGGTCTTCGGCACCATCATCATGACCGGGCCGGTGCTCGACGCCTGGCAGACCGACCCGCCGTTCAACCCCGGGCGCGGACTGGTCCAGGTGTCGGTCTTCCTGGCCGCGTTCTCGGGGCTGTACCTGACGGTCTCGACGGTCACCGACGAGGCCTACCGGACCCAGTTCTTCGGCGGCGTGACCCGCGAGCTGGAGCGCGCCGTCGGGGTGCGCGCGGTCTACCTCGCGCTGCGCGCGCGGTCCGTGGAGGTTTGAGGTCCGCTCCTCCAGGCAAGGGTGGAGGTAGCCCGTCGGACCGACGGGGACCGACACACCCGATGCCCCGGACCCGGGGTCCAGGAGGAGAAGACGATGGGATACGGACTGGGAGTGCTGCTGACCGCGGTGGGCCTGATCCTCGCGCTGGCCGTGCAGGACTCGATCGATGCCGTCGACCTGACCATGATCGGCTGGATCCTGACCGGGGCCGGCCTGCTCGTCCTCGTGCTGACCGCGGCGACCGTCGCCCGCGGCCGCCGCTCCGAGGCGGTCACCACCCACGCCGACGGTAGCCACACCGTCACCGAGCGCCGGGACGACCGACCGGTCGGCTGACGCCGCGCCGCCGCCGTACCGACGACGCCCACGCCCCTCGGGGCGTGGGCGTCGTCGCGCGTCGCGGGGTCAGGCGTCGAGGTCCTCCTCGACCAGTGCCGCGATCGTGTCCAGCGCGGACTGGTCGTCGCTGGCCACCTCGACCGTGTCCCCGTTGCCGGCGCCGAGGGTCATGATCATCAGCGAGGAGCTGGCGTCGACGCCGTTGATGGTGACGTCGACACCGAGCTCGCCGGCCTTCTCGGCGATGATCGCGGCGGGGCGGGCGTGCAGGCCGACGGCGGAGCCGACGACGACGGACTTGCTGGGCATGGCGCTCCTTCGGGTGGGGGATGCTGCGGACGGTCGGGCAGGTGGCGGCCGGGGTCAGACGGTCGCGACGTCGGCGTCGCTCTGGCCGATGCTCTTGAGCGCGATCACCGCGACGGCGCCGACCACGGTGCCGACGGCGAGCGCGATCAGGTAGCCGAGGACGTTGTCGACGGCGAACAGCACGAAGATGCCGCCGTGCGGGGCGCGGACGCCGACGTCCATCGCCATCGACAGGCCGCCGGTGACGGCGCTGCCGAGCATGATCCCGGGGATCACGCGCAGCGGGTCGGCGGCCGCGAACGGGATGGCGCCCTCGGTGATGAACGAGGCGCCGAGCAGCCAACCGGCCTTGCCGTTCTCGCGCTCGGGGATCGAGAAGAGACCGGGCCGCACGACGGTGGCCAGCGCCAGCGCGATGGGCGGCACCATCCCGGCCAGCATCACCGCAGCCATGATCTTCAGCTCGGGGGCGTCGGTGGCCAGGGATGCGGCGCCGACGCCGGCGGCCGCGAAGCTGTAGGCGACCTTGTTCAGCGGGCCGCCCATGTCGAAGGCCATCATCAGCCCGAGGATGACGCCGAGCACGACGGCGCTCTCACCGCTCATCGAGTTGAGCCCGTCGGTCAGCTGCTCCATGAGCCAGGCGATGGGGCGTCCGAGAACGACGATCATGATCATGCCGGCGATGATGGTCGTGAACAGCGGGATGATCATCACCGGCATCAGGCCGCGCGCCCAGGAGGGCATCTTCCAGCTCGCGATCCAGTGCGCGATGAGGCCGGCCAGGACGCCGCCGACGATCGCGCCGAGGAAGCCGCTCTGCGGCACCCCGAAGCCGGAGATGTCGGTGACCAGGCCGCCCATCACGAAGCCGGGCGCGATGCCGGGGCGGTCGGCGATGGCGTAGGCGATGTAGCCGGCGAGGGCGGGCACGAAGAACGCGAACGCCACCTTGCCGAGCACGAAGAGCGCCGCACCGAGGTAGGCCATCTCGGCGGACCCGAAGAGGACGTGGTCCAGGCCCGGGTCGGAGTACGCCGCCAGGTCCGGCGGGTTGAACAGGGTCGAGTCCGCCATGACGGCACCGGCGTGGTTGGCGATCTCGTAGCCGCCGAGCAGGAAGCTGATCGCGATCAGCAGGCCGCCCGCGGCGACGAACGGGATCATGTAGGAGACGCCGGTCATCAGCACCCGGCGGGTGCGGGCGCCCCACGACTCCTCGCCGGCGCCGCCCTCGGCGTCCGCGGCCTCGCCCTCCACCTTCGGCGCCGACGCCGGGTCGGCGGCGTAGCGCAGCGCCTCGGCGATCATGGCGTCCGCGTCGTCGATCGGCCGCTTCACCCCGGAGGTGACCATCGGCTTCCCGGCGAAGCGCCCGCGGTCGCGCACGCCGACGTCGACGGCGAAGATCACGGCGCCCGCCCGGGCGATGGTGTCGTGGGCCAGCGGGGTGGCCCCGGCGGAGCCCTGGGTCTCCACCTCGATCTCGACGCCGGCCTTCTCGGCGGCGGCCTCGAGGGCCTCGGCGGCCATGTAGGTGTGGGCGATCCCGGTCGGGCACGCGGTCACGGCGACGAGCGAGGCGGGGGCGCCGGGCTCGCCCGTGGACGGCGGGGCGTCGGGGGCGGCGGTGGTCGCGGCGGGCGCCGCGGCGGCGGCCGCGGCGTGTTCCGCCGCCGGTGCCGGCGCGACCCCGAGCGCCTCGTTGATCAGCGCGACGACCTCGGCCTCGTCGCCGGCCTCGCGCAGCGCCTGGGTGAAGTCCGGCTTGACCAGCGACCGCGCCAGCTGGGTGAGCAGCTGGAGGTGGGTGGCGTCCCCGCCGGCGGGAGCGGCGATGAGGAAGGCCAGGTCGGCGGGGCCGTCCTTGGCGCCGAAGTCGACCGGCGGGTCGAGCCGGGCGAAGGCCAGGGTCGGCTCGTCGACGCCGGCGGTGCGGCAGTGCGGGATGGCGATGCCGCCGGGCAGGCCGGTGGCCGAGGTGTCCTCGCGGGCGAACGCGTCGGCGACGAGCTGCTCGGTGTCGGTGGCCCGCCCGGCGTCGCCGACGATCCCCGCCATCGCCCGGATGACCTCGCGCTTGTCCGCTCCCCAGTCGGCGCCCAGCCGCACCAGGTCGCTGGTGATCAGGTCGTTCACTTCGTACCTCCGATGGCGGTGACTCCGACCAGCTCCGTGCGGAGCTGGTCGGCAGCCGGGATGGTGGTGCCCGGCAGGCTCGCGGCCGCGCTGCCGTAGGCCACGGCGAGCGCGAGACGATCGGGAGCAGGAAGCCCGGTGACGTCACCGAGCAGGTAGCCGAAGAGGCTGCAGTCGCCGGCGCCGACCGTGCTGACCACGGTGGTCGGCGGCGGGCTGGCGTGCCAGGCACCCTCGGCGGTGACGAGGACCGCGCCGTTGCCGCCGAGCGTGGCGAGCACGGCGCCGACGCCGCGGGCGAGGAGCCCGTGCGCGGCCTCGGCCGCCGCGGCCGGGTCCGACTCGAGCACCTCGGGGTCCCCGCCCAGGATCGAGGCCAGCTCCTCGCCGTTGGGCTTCATCAGGTCCGGTGCCGCGGCGGGCATCGCGTCGACGAGCGCGCGGAGCGGCGCCTCGCTGGTGTCGACCGCGACCCGCGCGCCGTGCTGCCGCAGCCGGGTCACCAGGTCGGCGTAGAACCCGGCCGGGGCGCCGGCCGGCAGCGATCCGGCGAGCACCGTCCAGGCGGCGTCCGCCGCGCGCTCGAGCACGGCCTCGGCCATCACCTCGAGGTGCTCGGGGCCGACCCGGGCGCCGGGGGAGTTGAGCTTCGTGGTGGTGCCGTCGGGCTCGGTGATCGTCAGGTTGACCCGGACGTCGCCCGCCGGGTGCACCGGGAGGCAGTCGATGCCGGCGGCGCGCAGCTCGAGGACGAACGGGTCCTCCGGCTCGGCGGGGACTACGGCCATGGTCGGCAGCCCGGCCACGGCGGCGGCGCGGGAGATGTTGACGCCCTTGCCGCCTGCCTGGGCGGTGACGCCGGTGACGCGCTGCACCTGCCCGCGGCACAGCTCGCCGTCCAGCGCGACCGTGCGGTCGATGCTGGGGTTCGGGGTCAGGGTGAGGATCACGCGACCACCACGTCCAGGCCGGTGCGCTCGAGCGCGGCGAGCTCGGCCGCGTCGATCGAGGCGTCGGTGACCAGCGTGTCGACGTCGCTGAGCGACGCGAACCGGACGGCGGTCTCGACGCCGATCTTGCTGGCGTCGGCGAGCACCACCGTCCGGCGCGCGCAGCCGACGATCGCCCGCTTCGCCGCGGCCTCGTCGCGGTCGGGGGTGGTCAGTCCGTGGTCGGCGGTCAACCCGTTGGTGGCCACGAAGGCCACGTCGGCCCGGAGGTCGGCGAGTGCGGCGACGGTGTCGCTGCCCACCGCGGCGTGGGTCGTGGGCCGCACCCGGCCGGGCAGGAGGTGCAGCTCGATCTGGGGCAGGCCGGCGAGACGGGCGGCGACGGGGACCGCGTGGGTCACCACGACCAGGCGGTGGTCGCGGGGGAGTGCCGCGGCGAGCCGCACGGTGGTGGTGCCGGCGTCGAGCACGACGACCGAGTCGGGTGGCGGCAGCAGCTCGAGCGCGGCCGCCGCGATGGCGTCCTTGGCGGTGGCGTTGGCGCCCTCGCGCTCGCCGACGCCGGACTCGATGACGGTGAGGGAGCTGGCCGGCACGGCGCCGCCGTGGACCCGCCGCACGAGCCCCATCCGGTCCAGCGTCGACAGGTCGCGGCGCACGGTCTCGGTCGTGACGGCGTACTCGGTGGCCAGCTGCGCCACCGAGAGGCGGCCGCGCGTGGTGATCAGCTGGGCCATCGCCTGCTGGCGCTCCTCGGCGTACATCGCGTCCTTTCGGCAGAATCTGTGTCTCTGTGGTTTTAGTGCCGAACGTGTTGAGTGTCAAGGATCACGTGGAATAACATGTGACCATGACCACATTCGATTCCGCCACCTCCGCCACGCTCCTGAGGGGCACGCCGGTCGTGCCCGGCGTGGTCGCCGGCCCGGTCGTGCACGTGCGTGACGAGATCTCCCCCGAGGCGATCGAACGCTTCGGCGACGGCGGGTTCGCCGACGCCGACGCCGCGATGGAGGCGTACGACGGCGCGGCGGCCGCGGTCGCCGACGACTTCACCGCCCGCGCGGCCGCCGTCAGCGACGGCGCCGCCGCGGTGCTCACCGCCAGCGCCGGCCTGGCGCGCGACAAGGGCCTGCGGGCGGCGGTGGTCAAGGGGCTGGGGGAGGGCGGTGGGCCGGTGGCCGCCGTGCGTGCCGCTGTCGACCAGTTCGCCACGGTCTTCGCCAGCATGGGTGGGCTGATGGCCGAGCGGGTCACCGACCTGCGCGACATCGAGCGTCGGCTGATCGCCCACCTCGTCGGCGAGCCGCAGCCCGGGGTGCCGGTTCCCGACGAGCCCTCCGTCGTGGTGGCGTCGGACCTCGCACCCAGCGACACCTCGGGGCTCGACCCCGAGCGCGTGCTCGCCCTGGTCACCGAGCGCGGCGGCGCCACCAGCCACACCGCGATCATCGCGCGCCAGCTGGGCATCCCCTGCGTGGCCGGGACCTCCGGCGTGACCGACCTCGATGAGGGCGCCTTCGTCGTCGTCGACGGCGAGGCCGGCACCGTCGAGGTCGGGGCGGACCCCGACGAGGCCGCCCGCCGGGTGGCGGCGAGCCTGGAGCGGCGCGCGGCACTCGCGGCCTGGACCGGACCGGCGGCGACCGCCGACGGCGTACCGGTGAAGCTGCTGGCCAACGTGATCGACGGGCCGTCCGCCGAGCTCGCGGCGAAGGAGCCGGTCACCGGGGTCGGGCTCTTCCGCACCGAGATGTGCTTCCTGGACCGGACCGAGGAGCCGTCGGTGGAGGAGCAGGCCGACATCTATGCCGCCGTCCTGGCGCCCTTCGCCGGCCGGCACCACGTCGTGGTGAGGACGCTGGACGCCGGCTCGGACAAGCCGATCGCGTTCGCCGCGCACGAGGACGAGGAGAACCCGGCGCTGGGCGTGCGCGGCCTGCGGCTCTCCATCGACAACCCGGGGCTCATGGACCGCCAGCTGGATGCCATCGCGCTGGCCGCCGAGCGCACCGGCGCCGAGGCCTGGGTGATGGCCCCGATGGTGGCCACCGTCGACGAGGCGGCCGGCTTCGCCGCGCTGGTCCGCGACCGGGGCCTGCGCGCCGGTGTCATGGTCGAGGTGCCCAGCGCCGCGCTGCTCGCCGACCGGATGCTCGAGGTCGTCGACTTCCTCTCGATCGGCACCAACGACCTCACCCAGTACGCGATGGCGGCGGACCGGATGGCGACCGACCTGGCCTACCTGACCGACCCCTGGCAGCCGGCGGTGCTGCAGCTGATCTCGATGACGGCGCTCGCCGGCGCCGCCGCCGACAAGCCGGTCGGCGTCTGCGGTGAGGCCGCGGCCGACCCGCTGCTGGCCACCGCGCTGATCGGCATGGGGATCACCTCGCTGTCGATGGCGGCCCGGGCCGTCCGGCCCGTCGGCGCCCAGCTCTCGGAGGTCACCCAGGACGTGTGCCGGGCCGCGGCGGACGCCGCGCTGTCGGCCGCCGACCCGATGGCGGGCCGGGCGGCCGTGCGGGAGGTGCTGGGGCACTGATCCGCGGGACGTCGCGGTCGGTCGCCCGCTCGCGGTCCGGGTGACGGCCGGGCCCCGTGGTGGGGCGGGTCGTGTGCCTGAGAGCCCGCTATCCCGATGCCTCAGGCACACGAGGCCGACCCGGTGCCGGGCTACGGCTCGACCGTGACCTTGATGGCCTCGCCCTTGGCGACGATGTCGAAGACGCTCATCACGTCGTCGAGCGGAACGTGGCGGGTGATCAGGTCCTTGACCGGCACCTGACCGGTGGAGATGTACTCCAGCGCCCGCTTGTTGTGCGCCGGGGCGGAGCCGTTCGCGCCGTGCACGTGCAGCTGGCGGTAGTGGATGAGGTTGGAGTCGGCCTTGATGAAGGGGTCGTTCTTGGGCAGGCCGCCGAAGAAGGAGATCCGGCCCTGCCGGGCGGCCATCGAGATCGCCTGCTCCTGCGTGACGTTGGCCGGGGTCGCGGTGATCACCACGTCCGCGCCGCGACCGCCGGTCAGCTCCATGACCGCCTCGACGACGTCGACCTCGGAGGCGTCGATCACGTGGTCGGGGGAGACGGCCTCGGCCGACATCTTCAGCCGCTCGGCGTTGATGTCGACCAGGACGACGGTGCCGACCCTGTGCACGCCGCGGGCGATCCGGATGTGCATGCAGCCGATCGGGCCGGCGCCGAAGACCACGAGGAAGTCGCCCTCCTCGATGCCGAGCTGCTCCTGGGCGTTGATCGCGCAGGCGAACGGCTCGGCGGCCGACGCCTCGTCGAAGCCGACGTTGTCGGGGATCCGGTTGAGCCCGTCGACCTTGAGCACCTGCTCGGGCACCACCATGTACTCGGCGAACCCGCCGTCGTACTGGTAGCCGACGGAGGTCTGGTTCTGGCAGACCTCCATCCAGCCCTTGCGGCACTCGTGGCAGTCGCCGCAGGGCACCGCGGCGATGCACTGGACGCGGTCGCCGACCGCGAAGCCGCCGAGCGCCTCGGCGCCGACCTCGACCACCTCGCCGGCCACCTCGTGGCCCATGGTCGTCTCGCCGGTGATGTTGACGTGGCCGTTGCGCCGGATCTTCACGTCGGTGCCGCAGGTGGAGCAGTTGCGGACACGGATCTTCACCTCCCGCGGGCCGCACTCGGGTTCGGGTACGTCGACCAGTCGGACGTCCTCGGGGGCGAAGAAGCGCAAGGCCTTCATTGGGTGGCTCCTCAGGTGGGGGTCGCGGAGAGTGGGGTGCGTCACTTTCGTCCACCGTAGCCTCGGCCGGCCACCAAAAGCCACACAGTCGGGCACAAAGCGGTGTTGGAACGCTTGGCAATACCCCCGGATGCGTGGTTCACTGCACACATGATGTGACCGGCGTCACTCCGCCGGTTCGGCGCAGAGGAGGAGAAGCATGGCCAGCATCGCCACCGACGACGCCGGCTCCCGCGTGGGAGTCCGGGTGCGCGTCCAGCAGTTCGGGACGTTCCTGTCCGCGATGATCATGCCGAACATCGGCGCGATCATCGCCTGGGGCCTGATCACGGCGTTCTTCATCGACGTGGGCTGGACGCCCAACGAGAAGATCGCGCTGATGGTCGGCCCGATGATCTTCTACCTGCTCCCGATCGTGATCGCCTACACTGGCGGCAAGATCGTCTACGACGTCCGCGGCGGTGTCGTGGGAGCGACCGCGGTGATCGGGGTGATCGTCG
This sequence comes from Nocardioides sp. YIM 152588, assembly GCF_040191335.1. Classification (NCBI taxonomy): domain Bacteria; kingdom Bacillati; phylum Actinomycetota; class Actinomycetes; order Propionibacteriales; family Nocardioidaceae; genus Nocardioides; species Nocardioides sp. YIM 152588. The sequence continues at coordinate 13,495 of NZ_JBEGDJ010000012.1, forward strand.
CGACCAGCGACCCGATCTTCGTCGGGGACGAGGGCGGATCCCCGATGTTCCTCGGCGCCATGATCATGGGGCCGGTCACGGCGTACCTGATGAAGCGGCTCGACCAGCTCTGGGAGGGCAAGATCCGGCCCGGCTTCGAGATGCTGGTCGACAACTTCTCGGCCGGCATCCTCGCCGGCCTGATGGCCATCGTCGGCATGTTCGCCCTCGCGCCGGTGCTCCGGCAGGTCATCGACTGGCTCGGCAACGCCGTCAACACGCTGGTCGACGCCGGGTTGCTGCCGCTCACCTCGTTGTTCATCGAGCCGGCGAAGGTGATGTTCCTGAACAACGCCATCAACCACGGCGTGCTCACGCCGCTCGGCATCGACGAGGCGGCCGAGGCCGGCAAGTCGGTCCTCTTCCTGCTGGAGGCCAACCCGGGTCCCGGGCTGGGGGTGCTGATGGCCTACACCGTCTTCGGTCGGGGCATCGCCAAGGCGTCGGCGCCGGGTGCGGCGATCATCCAGTTCTTCGGCGGCATCCACGAGGTCTACTTCCCGTTCGTGCTGATGAAGCCGAGGATGATCCTGGCCGCCATCGCCGGCGGCATGACCGGCATCTTCCTCTTCACGCTCTTCGACGTCGGGCTGCGGGCCCCCGCCGCGCCGGGGTCGATCATGGCGGTCTACGCCCAGACGCCCGCGGGTGACTTCGTCGGCATCACGGCCGGCGTGTTCGGCGCGGCCGCCGTCTCCTTCGTGGTCGGCGGCCTGCTGCTCAAGACCGACCGCCGGGCCGACGAGGGCGACCTCGGTGCCGCCACCTCCCAGATGGAGTCGATGAAGGGCAAGAGGTCGATCGCCTCCAGCGCGCTCGCCACGGGCGCGGCGGGCCGCGAGATCCGCTCGATCGTCTTCGCCTGCGACGCCGGGATGGGCTCCTCGGCCATGGGCGCGTCGGTGCTGCGCCGGAAGGTGCAGGGCGCCGGTCACGCCGACGTCACCGTGGTGAACCGGTCGATCGCGAACCTGGACGACAGTGCCGACCTGGTGGTCACCCACCAGGACCTCACGGAGCGGGCGCGGCACCACGCGCCGTCCGCGCTCCACGTCTCGGTCGACAACTTCATGGGCAGTCCGCGGTACGACGAGATCGTCGAGATGCTCGACGCCGGCGGCGCCTCCGAGGACGGGGCCGGCGCCGCGTCCGAGGCGCCCGGCGGGGTCGCGGGCAGCTCCGACGTGCTGGACCCGCAGAGCATCGTGCTCGACGGCGCGGCCCGCACGCTCGACGACGCGATCGCCGAGTCGGGGCGGTTGCTCGTGGAGGCGGGCGCCGTCGCCCCGGCGTACATCGAGGCGATGCACGAGCGGGAGCGCTCGGTCTCGACGTTCATGGGCAACGGCCTGGCCATCCCGCACGGGACGAACGAGGCGAAGGGGTCGATCCGGCGCACGGCGCTGTCGTTCGTCCGGTACCCCGGCGGCATCGACTGGAACGGCAAGCAGGCCCGGTTCGTGGTGGCGATCGCCGGTGCGGGGGACGACCACCTCGAGCTGCTGCGCCGGCTGGCGACGGTCTTCGCGGACCCCGACCAGGTCGCGCGCCTGGACGAGGCCGGCTCCGCCGAGGACGTGCTGGCGGTCCTGGACGGCATCTCCGTCTGAGGCCCTCGCGGTGGACGGGTCCGGCCCTCGGCGGGTCGGACCCGTCCGCCGATTGGGGCCGGGGGTGAGCGCGTTGGTAGTCTTGCTGGGTTGTCCGAACGGGCGACACGCCGTCCAACGGCCGCGGATCGAGAGTGCCCGGGTGAACAGGCCCCGGCGCGCCGCGCAACGAGCGAACCGAGGAGTTCCACATGGCAGTCGGTACCGACGCTGAGACCAAGAAGAAGATCATCGCCGAGTACGCCACCACCGAGGGTGACACCGGTTCGCCGGAGGTGCAGATCGCGCTGCTGAGCCACCGGATCAGCCACCTGACCGAGCACCTCAAGCAGCACAAGCACGACCACCACAGCCGTCGTGGCCTGCTGCTCCTCGTGGGTCAGCGCCGCCGGCTTCTCAACTACCTGAAGAAGACCGAGATCGAGCGCTACCGCTCCATCGTGGAGCGCCTCGGCCTGCGTCGATGAACACGAGCGAAGGGATCCACCACTCCGGTGGGTCCCTTCGCTACATTCATCGGTGGTGCACCCCGCGCGACCCGATCGGGAGCCCGGTGCACCGACAACTGGATACACAACCACTGGAGCGATCCGCGTCACCTACGGGATCGATCCTCGGTAGTGGCTTCCGCTGTGACGCAGCGTGGGCCTCGATCGAAGATCGACCACCTGACGCGGGCGTCGCGGATCGCACCGCGAACGAAAGAGTCATCTGTGACTGAACCCGTCATCTCCGCCGTAGAGACCGTTCTCGACAACGGCAAGTTCGGCACCCGCACCGTCAAGTTCGAGACGGGCCTCCTGGCCCGCCAGGCCGCCGGCTCGGTGAGCGCCTACCTCGACGGTGACACGATGCTGCTGTCGGCGACCACCGCCGGCAAGCACCCCAAGGACCACTTCGACTTCTTCCCCCTGACGATCGACGTCGAGGAGCGGATGTACGCCGCGGGCAAGATCCCCGGCTCGTTCTTCCGCAGCGAGGGCCGCCCGGGCGAGGACGCCATCCTCACCTGCCGCCTGATCGACCGGCCGCTGCGCCCGACCTTCAAGAAGGGTCTGCGCAACGAGGTCCAGGTCGTCATCACCGTGATGGCGCTCAACCCCGACACCCCCTACGACGTGCTCGCGATCAACGCCGCGTCGCTCTCCACCCAGCTCTCCGGCCTGCCGTTCTCCGGCCCGGTCGGCGCGACCCGCGTCGCGCTGATCGACGGCCAGTGGGTCGCGTTCCCGACGCACAGCCAGCTCGAGGACGCCGTCTTCGACATGGTCGTCGCCGGGCGCGTCACCGAGACCGGCGACGTCGCGATCATGATGGTCGAGGCCGAGGCCACCGAGCAGTCGTGGGGCCTGGTCACCTCCGGTGCGCAGGCACCGACCGAGGCGATCGTGGCCAGCGGCCTGGACGCCGCCAAGCCGTTCATCAAGCAGCTGGTCGAGGCGCAGGTCGAGCTCGCCAACGTGGCCGCCAAGCCGGTCCAGGAGTTCCCGATCTTCCTCGACTACGAGGACGACGTCTACGAGGCCGTCGAGGCCGCCGCCAAGGGCGACCTGACCGCCGCGATGAGCATCGCCGACAAGCAGGAGCGCGAGGCGCGCACCGACGAGCTCAAGGCCGAGCTGCTCGAGAAGCTCGCCGGCCAGTTCGAGGGCCGCGAGAAGGAGCTCGGCGCGGCGTTCCGCTCGGTCAACAAGCAGGTCGTGCGCGAGCGCGTGCTCCGCGACAAGATCCGCATCGACGGCCGCGGCCTGGCGGACATCCGCCCGCTGCACGCCGAGGTCGACGTGATCCCGCGGGTCCACGGCTCCTCGCTGTTCGAGCGTGGCGAGACCCAGATCCTGGGTGTCACCACCCTCGACATGCTGAAGATGGAGCAGCAGCTCGACACGCTCTCCCCGGAGACGTCGCGCCGCTACATGCACAAGTACATCTTCCCGCCGTTCTCCACCGGCGAGACCGGCCGCGTCGGCTCCCCGAAGCGTCGCGAGGTCGGCCACGGCGCGCTGGCCCGCCGGGCGCTGCTGCCGGTGCTGCCGAGCCGCGAGGAGTTCCCCTACGCGATCCGTCAGCTCTCCGAGGCGATGGGCTCCAACGGCTCCACCTCGATGGGCTCGGTCTGCGCCTCGTCGCTGGCCCTGATGCAGGCCGGCGTGCCGCTGAAGGCACCGGTCGCGGGCATCGCGATGGGCCTCATCTCCGGCGAGATCGACGGCACGACCGAGTACGTCGCGCTGACCGACATCCTCGGCGCCGAGGACGCCTTCGGCGACATGGACTTCAAGGTCGCCGGCACGAAGGAGTTCGTGACCGCCCTGCAGCTCGACACGAAGCTCGACGGCATCCCCGCCGAGGTGCTCGCGCAGGCCCTGAACCAGGCCAAGGACGCCCGCCTGGCGATCCTCGAGGTCATGGCCGAGGCCATCGACGTGCCCGGCGAGATGTCGCCGACCGCGCCGCGGATCATCACCGTCAAGGTGCCCGTGGACAAGATCGGCGAGGTCATCGGCCCCAAGGGCAAGGTGATCAACCAGATCCAGGAGGACACCGGCGCGAGCGTGTCCATCGAGGACGACGGCACGGTCTACATCGGCGCCACCAACGGCGAGGCCGCCGAGGCGGCCCGGGCCGCGGTCAACGCGATCGCGAACCCGACCATGCCGGAGGTCGGCGAGCGCTACCTCGGCACCGTCGTCAAGACCACCAACTTCGGCGCCTTCGTCGCGCTGCTCCCGGGCAAGGACGGCCTGCTGCACATCAGCAAGCTGCGTGGCCTCGCCGGCGGCAAGCGCGTCGAGAACGTCGAGGACGTCGTCTCGGTCGGCCAGAAGCTCCAGGTCGAGATCGCCGAGATCGACGACCGCGGCAAGCTGTCGCTGGTCCCGGTGGTCGAGGACGCCGAGGGCAGCGAGGCTGCCGACTCGGTGGAGGCGTGATCCCTTCGTGAACCACCCGGTTTCACAGACGGCCGGCCAGCTCGATGCTGGCCGGCCGTCGGCCTTCCCCGACCAGTCCGAGACGGAGGTCGGCGCCGGTCGCGCCAGCACCCGGACGCTGGAGACGGTGCGCGACGCCGCCGGTCAGATCACCTCGCAGGTACGGCGCACGCAGCTGCCCTCGGGCCTGCGGATCGTCACCGAGCAGATGGCCGGCGCGCGGTCGGCCTCGATCGGCGTCTGGATCGGCGTCGGCTCGCGAGACGAGCACGGCGCGACCCACGGCGCCTCCCACTTCCTCGAGCACCTGCTGTTCAAGGGCACGTCCCGGCGCAGCGCGTTCGACATCTCGATCGCGCTGGACGCGGTCGGTGGCGAGTTCAACGCCTTCACCGCCAAGGAGTACACGTGCTTCCACGCGCGGGTGCTCGGTGAGGACCTCCCGCTCGCGGTCGACGTGCTCGGCGACATGATCACCGGCTCGCTGATCGACGTCCACGACGTCGACGCCGAGCGGGACGTGATCCTCGACGAGATCGCGATGCACGAGGACGACCCCGACGACGTCGTGCACAACCTCCTCGCCGAGGTGGCGTGGGGCGAGGAGGCCCCGCTGGGCCGCCCGATCGCCGGCACCACCGCCACGATCGAGGCGATGACCCAGGACCAGATCCAGCGCTTCTACCGGCACCACTACACGCCGGACAACATGGTCATCTCGGTGGCCGGCGCGCTGGACCACGGCGAGGTCGTGCGGGCCGTGCAGCAGGCGTTCGCCCAGCACGACTTCCTGGCCGGGACGGCCGAGCCCAAGGCGTGCCGCGGGGGCGCCCACCGGCCGCGGATCGCGGGCGGCGAGCGCCGCCTGGCGCGCCACTTCGAGCAGGTCAACCTGGTGCTCGGCGTCGAGGGCCCGGCCCGCGACGACGACGAGCGGTTCACCCTCGGCGTGCTCAACACCGCGCTCGGCGGTGGCACCTCGAGCCGGCTCTTCCAGGAGATCCGCGAACGGCGCGGCCTGGCGTACTCGGTCTACTCCTTCGCCAGCCACTACGCCGACTCCGGCCTGGTCGGCGTCGCCGTGGGCTGCCTGCCGAACCGCACCGACGAGGTGCTCGCGGTGGTCCGCCAGCAGCTGGCGGAGATCGCCGCGCACGGCATCACGGCCGAGGAGCTCGCCCGAGGCAAGGGCCAGCTCACCGGCGGCCTGGTGCTCGGTCTGGAGGACTCCGGAGCGCGGATGATGCGGCTGGGCAAGGCCGAGCTGGTGCACACCGAGGTGCTCGGGATCGACGAGGTGATGGCCCGGATCGACGCGGTGACGCTCGAGGACGTGCGACACATCGCCGCCGAGGTCTTCGCTCGTCCGGAGGTGCTGGCGGTGGTGGGCCCGGCCTGACCCCGGGCCCATGGTCGGTGCGACCGGGGACGTTTGGGGCTAGCGTGTCTGGGGAGCCTTGTGCTGCCACGCTGCACCAAGGAGGTTTCCATGGCCGCTCCGGTTACTGTCCGTCCCGGCTCCGAGCCGTCCCCCCGACCGCCGTCGCGCTTCAGCGGCCTGATCACCGAACCACGGGTGTTCCTTCCGGCCGCCGGCCTGCTGATCGCCTTCGTGGTCGTCACGGCGGCCTTCCCGAAGGAGACCGGTGACGTCCTCGCGACGATCAACGACACGGTCGTGGAGGACCTCGGCTGGTGGTACATCGCGGCGGTCACGGGGTTCGTCTTCTTCGCGGCGTGGCTGGCGATCTCGCGGCTCGGGGACATCGTGCTGGGGCAGGACGACGACGACCCCGAGTTCAGCCTCGGCTCGTGGTTCGCGATGCTCTTCGCGGCCGGCATGGGCATCGGCCTGGTGTTCTGGGGCGTGGCGGAGCCGCTGAGCCACTTCGCCTCCCCGCCGCCGGGCTCGCCGGCCGGCACGCCGTCCCTCGACGCCCGCACGGCGATGGACACGACGTACCTGCACTGGGGCCTGCACGCCTGGGCGATCTACGTCGTCGTCGGCGTCGCCATCGCCTACTCGGTGCACCGGCGCGGCAACCCGGTCTCGATCCGGTGGGCGATCGAGCCCCTGCTGGGGGAGCGGGTGCACGGCTTCTGGGGTGACGTCATCGACGTCTCCGCGGTGCTCGGCACGCTGTTCGGCGTGGCCACGTCGCTGGGCCTGGGCGTCAGCCAGATCAGTGCGGGGCTCGCCTACCTCGGCGTCGTCGACGAGCCGACGACGCTCCTGCTGATCGCGCTCATCGTGGTGATCACCTCGATCGCCCTGGTCTCGGTGGTGTCCGGCGTCGACAAGGGCATCCGGATCCTGTCGAACGTCAACATGGGCGTGGCGGTCGCGCTGATGCTCGCGGTGGTGCTGCTCGGCCCGACCTTCTTCATCTTCAGCGACTTCGTCACCCAGCTCGGCTCCTACATCCAGCGCTTCTTCGAGATGTCGTTCAACGCCCGGCCGTTCCAGCCGGACGGCAAGGCGTGGCTGGGGGACTGGACGACCTTCTACTGGGGCTGGTGGATGAGCTGGGCGCCGTTCGTGGGCGTCTTCATCGCCCGGATCTCCCGCGGCCGGACCGTTCGGGAGTTCGTGGTCGGCGTGCTGCTGGTGCCGACCCTGGTGACCTTCCTGTGGTTCTCGGTGATGGGCGGCACGGCGCTGTACGAGGAGCTGTTCGGGTCCGGCGGGCTCGTCGGCGAGGACGGCTCGGTCACGACCGACACCGCCCTGTTCCAGATGTTCGACCTGCTGCCCGGATCGGCGATCCTCAGCGGGGTCGCGGTGCTGCTGATCGTGGTCTTCTTCGTGACCAGCTCGGACTCGGGCTCCTTCGTGGTGGACATGCTGGCCTCCGGCGGTGAGCAGAACCCGCCGGTGTGGAGCCGTGCGTTCTGGGCGACGATGGAGGGCGCGGTCGCCGCCGTCCTGCTCTACGTCGGGATCCAGGCGCAGGAGACCGATCCGAGCGTGAACCCGCTCGGGGCGCTGCAGACCATGGCCATCCTGCTGGCGTTGCCGTTCAGCCTCGTGATGGTGGCGATGTGCGTCGCCACCGCGCGCGAGCTGCTGGCGGAGAACCGGGTCATGCGGCGCGAGGAGCGCCGGATCGTCACCGAGCAGCTGACCGATCACATCACCGACCACGTGACCCGGGAGATGCGCCGCCGCGGCGGCAACTCGGCGACGCCGCCGTCGTCGCGGCCGTCGTGGTCCTCGAAGCGGTCGCCGCGAGGCGGGGTCAGCGACGACCGATGATGCCGATCACCGGGGGCTGCTTCGAGTCGACGATGTAGACGCGGAAGCCGCCCTCGGTGAGGGCCGCCGAGGTCTTGGCGAGGATCTCGGGGACCTGCTCGGGACGCGTGGTCGAGAAGAACAGGTTGACCGAGCCGCCCGGGAGCACCCGCTCGTGGAGGAGCGCGATCTCGTCCTTGCAGTCGCGGACCCAGAACAGGTTCACGTCGAAGGCGAAGACCTTGGTCAGGCGCTTGACCGGGACCCGGAGCGTGGCGAGGTCGATCTGGCGCACGGTGAGCCGGCCCGCCTCGATGTGCGGTGCACACCGCTGCTTGGTGCGGTCGACGCCGGCCTCGGACCGGTCGATCGCGAACATCTTGCCCTTGCCCTCGAGACGCCGGCAGATCAGGTCGGCGGCCGCGCCGGTTCCGCACCCGATCTCCAGCACGTGGTCCTGAGGCTGGACGTCCATGAAGTCCACCGCCCACCGGATCCGGGCCGGGATCTGCTGTGCTGACATGAGGGCCAGCCTGCCAGACGCGGGCCGGTCCTGGCACCACAGGTCCACCTCACCGACCGCGTGTCCCGGGCGCGGGGGCACCGCCTAGGCTGGTGAGCCGTGACGAACGCGACGATGGACGAGTCCGGAACCAGCCCGATCCGGGTGGGCGTGCTGGGCGCCCGCGGCAAGGTCGGCTCCGAGGTGGTCAAGGCGGTCGAGGCCGCCGCGGACCTGGTGCTCTCCGCGGCGGTCGACGCGGGCGATCCGATCGAGACGCTGGCGGAGACGGGGACCCAGGTCGTCGTCGACTTCACCCACCCCGACGTGGTGATGGCGAACCTCGGCTACTGCATCGAGCACGGCATCCACGCCGTCGTCGGCACCACCGGCTTCGACGAGGAGCGGCTGGGGACGCTGCGCGGCCAGCTGGCCGAGCACCCCGAGGTCGGGGTGCTGATCGCGCCGAACTTCTCGATCGGCGCCATCCTGATGATGCGCTTCGCCGCCCAGGCGGCCCCGTTCTACGAGTCGGTCGAGGTGGTCGAGCTGCACCACCCGACGAAGGCCGACGCGCCGAGCGGTACGGCGCGCCGTACCGCCGAGCTGATCGCGGCCGCCCGCCGCGAGGCCGGCACGGGCCCGGTCCCGGACGCCACCTCGACGGCCCTGGAGGGAGCGCGCGGCGCCGACGTGGACGGCATCCCCGTGCACGCGCTGCGGATCCGTGGCCTGGTCGCGCACCAGGAGGTCGTCCTCGGCGGGCTGGGGGAGACCCTCACCATCCGCCACGACTCGCTCGACCGTGCCTCGTTCACCCCCGGCGTGCTCACCGGCGTCCGGAAGATCGCGTCGTTCCCGGGCCTGACCGTGGGCCTGGAGCACCTGCTCGACCTGGACTGAGCGCGAGTCGGCAGAGACTTTCTGCCGACTCGGCGCGCGACGCGGTCAGTTTCTGCCGACTCGCGGGTCACAGGGCGCGCAGCAGCGCAGCCACCGCCGCGGCGCCGACGACCACCACCAGGAACGGTGCCCGCAGCACCAGCAGCACCACGGCGGTGCCCAGGCCGGCCACGCGCGCGTCGAGGACCAGCCGCTGGCCGCCGTCGGGATCCGGCGCGGAGAGGACCTGCACCGAGACCAGCGCGGCCAGCAGCGCCACCGGGATCAGGTCCACCACCCGTGCGACCCAGGGCCGGGCCAGCACGGACTCGGGCACGGAGAGCCCGGCGAGCTTGAGCAGGTAGCAGCCGACGCCGCCGCCGAGGACGGCCCACCAGATCACGGCGCCACCTCCGGCGGTGGGGCGTGGCTGCGTCCGGCGAGCAGCGCGCCGACCAGGATCGCGACGCCCCCGGCCAGCAGCACCGGCAGCCCGGCGGGGGTGAACGGCACGGCCAGCGCGGCCAGGGCGGCGGCGAGCAGCGCGACGCGGGCGTGCCCCGGCTCCCGCAGCCGTGGCCACAGCAGCGCCAGGAACGCGGCGCCGACCGCCGCGTCGAGCCCGTAGTCGCGGGGGTCGCCGATCGCCTCCCCGGCCAGCGCGCCGAGGAGCGTGAAGGCGTTCCAGAGCACCAGGATGCTGATCCCCGTGGTGAGGAAGCCGACCCGGGCCAGGTCGCGGCCGGGGCGGTTGACCGCCATCGCGGTCGACTCGTCGATCAGCACGTGCGCGGCCGCGGCGCGACGCCAACCGCGCCAGCCGAGCAGGGGCGCCATCCGCAGCCCGTAGAGGGTGTTGCGGGCGCCGAGCAGCAGCGCGGTGGCCATCCCGGCCAGCGGCGCACCGCCCGCCCCGACCACGCCGGCCAGCGCGAACTGGGAGGCGCCCGTGAACATCAGCAGCGAGAGCGCGCAGGTCTGCGCCACGCTCAGGCCGGAGCCGACGGCGACCGCGCCGAAGCTGACGCCGTACAGGCCGGTGGCGACGCCCACCCCCAGGCTGTCGCGTACGACGCCGCGCCGGTCGGCCCGCGCGGTCACTCGATCGAGGTGTGCAGCCGGACCTGACGCACGGACTCCGGTCCCACCTCGCCGGTCAGCTCGCGGCTGGCGCCGTCCGCGGACCAGCCCGCGCCGGTCAGGAAGGCCCGCAGCCCGTCGTCGCCGGTGTCGACCCAGCACACCGCGCGGCTGAACCGGTCCGCGACGAGGGTGTCCACGCACGCCTGGAGCAGCCGGGAGCCGTGCCCGTGCCCGGTGCGGTCGGGGTCGACGGTGAACTCGGCGACCTCGCCGTCGGCGACGTCCTCGCTGTCGGGGTCCGCCGCCGGGACCGTGAGCGCGAAGCCGACCACCTCGTCGCCGGCGAGCGCCACGAGCGCCCGGTGCCGGGCGGCGGGCGGCCGCGCCAGGCTGGCGCGCCACGCCTCCTGCAGCCCCGCCGCCGCCTCGTCGCCCAGGTCCGCGGCGGCGGCGGCGAACCGCCGCTGCCAGGCCCGGAGCTGGACGCCGGCGATGCCGGCGGCGTCGGCCGGCCAGGCGACCCGGACGGAGACGTCTGCACCCACCATGCGGCCAGTCTGGCAGGCGCCCGCCCGCCACCGGGTGGCTAGGGTCGGTCCCATGGAGTTTCGGAATCTCGGAGCGAGCGGCCTGAGGATCTCGGCCATCGCCTACGGCAACTGGCTCACCCACGGATCGCAGGTCGAGGAGGACGCCGCCGCGGCCTGCGTGCGGCAGGCCCTCGACGAGGGCATCACCACCTTCGACACCGCCGACGTCTACGCCAACACCGCCGCGGAGTCGGTGCTCGGGCGGGCGCTGGCCGGCGAGCGGCGCGAGGGGCTGGAGATCTTCACCAAGGTCTTCTGGCCCACCGGTCCCGGTGAGCACAACGACCACGGCCTGTCCCGCAAGCACATCATGGAGTCGATCGACGGCTCGCTGAAGCGGTTGGGCACCGACTACGTGGACCTCTACCAGGCCCACCGCTACGACCACGAGACGCCGCTGGAGGAGACGATGCTCGCCTTCGCCGACGTCGTCCGCGCCGGCAAGGCGCTCTACATCGGCGTCTCGGAGTGGCGTGCCGAGGAGATCCGCGCGGCCGCCGGGCTGGCTCGCGAGCTGCGGGTCCCGCTGGTCTCCAACCAGCCGCAGTACTCGATGCTGTGGCGGGTCATCGAGTCCGAGGTGGACCCGGCCTGCCGCGAGCTCGGGCTCGGCCAGGTGGTGTGGTCCCCGATCGCCCAGGGCGTGCTCACCGGCAAGTACCTGCCCGGCCAGCCGCCGCCGGAGGGCTCGCGGGCCACCGACACCAAGGGCGGCGCCGGCTTCATCGAGAAGTGGATGACCGACGACGTGCTGGAGCGCGTCCAGCGCCTCAAGCCGATCGCCGAGGGCGTCGACCTGACGCTGGCGCAGCTGGCGGTGGCGTGGGTGCTGCAGAACCAGAACGTCTCCTGCGCGATCATCGGCGCCAGCCGCCCCGAGCAGGTGACGGAGAACGTCAAGGCCGCCGGCGTGACGTTGGGGGAGGACGTGCTGTCCGCGATCGACGAGGTGCTCGGCGACGCCGTGATCACCGACCCGGCGCTGACCGTCTCGCCGCGCCGCTCGGAGGTCCTGGGCTGAGCCCACGGGCGCGAGTCGGCACGAGCTGACCGTCAGTCTCTGCCGACTCGCGCCTCAGAGCGTGAACGAGTAGCGGCTGGTGGGGACGAGGTCGAGGCCGGTGTCCGCCCCGAACCGGGAGCAGCTCTCCATGAGGGTCGCGAACCGGCGCTGGAGCTCCTCCTCGTCCCCGCCGCTGCCGTGGAAGGCGTGGCCGTCGGTCATCGCTGCCATGGGGAACAGCTCCTCGACGATGCCCTCGACCGGCGGCGCGTCCGGCGTGATCGCCTCCAGCACCGGGTTCTGCACGTAGCCGAAGGTCCCCTGGGTGGCGATGGCCACGGCGGTGTGCCGGTCCAGCCAGTCGGCGAGCCACGCCTCGCGGGTCATCGCCCCGGGCCTCCGCAGGAACGCGACGTTGGCCAGCGCCGGGGTCCGTACGCCGTCCGCGTCGGCCGGGCCGGGCAGCGGCCGGCGCTCCTCGACCGACCAGCCGTCGGCGCCCGCGTCCCGGCGCCGTACGACGCCCGCGACGGCCCGCGGCGACGTACCGCCCCACACGCTGACCACCGCCGTGATCCGCGGCCCGGGGCCGAACCGCATCGCGTCCGCCACCTCGGCGTCGTCCAGGTTGACCTGGAGCCGGGTGGCGCCGACGGCGGCGAGCTCGGCGCGCAGGCCGGGCCCGAGCAGGTCGTCGCGGAGGCCGGCGCCCGGCTCGCGGTGCTGGTCACCGTCCAGGTCGCGGTGCAGGGCCAGGATGCACTTCACCCCGGCACGGTAGACCGTGCCGGGGTGAGTCGCGGGGCGTGCTCCCGCTCAGCTGTAGTCGTCGGGCAGCTGCTGCCCGATCTTCATGCGCGCCTTGGGCATCCGCATGAACTTCATCTGCATGCCGCGGACCAGCGCGTAGTAGGTCGCGCCCTTGTGGGACTCGTCGGGGAACCGGCGGCGCAGCTCGCGGTGCAGCTTGAAGCGCAGCAGCACCATGTCGACGATGACGAACAGGAAGGTCGCCAGCATGATCATGTTGGCGGCCTGCAGCAGCGCGGCACCGCCGAAGGTGCTGAGCACCAGCGAGAAGACGACCAGCGGGATCAGCAGGTCGACGACCGAGAACCGGACGTCCACGAAGTCGCGGATGAACCGGCGGACCGGGCCCTTGTCGCGCTGCAGGAAGTAGCGCTCGTCGCCGGTCTTCATGGCCTGGCGTACCTTCTGGCTGCGCTCGGCGCGGGCGGCGCGGTCGCGCTTGGCCAGCTCCTTGCGGTCGCGCGGCGCCTTGGCGCGGGCCTTGGCCGCGGCCTCCGCCTCCTTGCGGGTCGGCGTCGGGCGACCCTTGCCGCCCTCCTTCACGGGCGCGGTGGCGACGGGCTCGGACTTGGTCCGCTTGAACATCGGTTCTGGTTTCCCTCGGGTGGTTCGGGTGGTGCGGTGGTTCGGGTGGGTGGGATCGGTGGGCCGCGCGGTCAGTCGCGCGCGGTCTTCCCGGGCAGGTCGAGCATCCGCTGGAGCGCGACCAGCGCCTCGGCCTGGGTCTTCTCGTCGACCTCGATCCGGTTGACGACGACGCCGTTGACCAGGTTCTCCAGCGCCCACACGAAGTGGGGCAGGTCGATCCGGTTCATCGTGGAGCAGTAGCAGACGTTCCGGTCGAGGAACATGATGTTCTTGTCCGGGTGGGCGTTGGCCAGCCGCTGCACGAGGTTCAGCTCGGTGCCGATGGCCCAGCTCGAGCCGGCCGGCGCGGCCTCGATGGTCTTGATGATGAACTCGGTGGAGCCGATCAGGTCGGCCTTGAGCACCACCTCGTGCTGGCACTCGGGGTGCACCAGCACGTTCAGGTCGGGGACCTTGGCGCGCAGCTCGTCGATCACGTCGGGGGAGAAGCGGCCGTGGACCGAGCAGTGGCCCTTCCACAGGATCATCTTCGCGCCGGCGAGCTCCTCGGCGGTCAGGCCGCCGCCGGGCTTGAGCGGGTTCCACACGACGCACTCGTCGAGCCCGACGCCGAGCTCGAGGACGGCCGTGTTGCGGCCGAGGTGCTGGTCGGGCAGGAAGAGGACCTTGGTGTCGGGCCCGTTCTGCTCGAACGCCCACTCCAGCGCCACCTCGGCGTTGGAGGAGGTGCAGACCAGTCCGCCGTTGCGGCCGCAGAAGGCCTTGATGTCGGCGCTGGAGTTCATGTAGGTGACCGGGACGACCTGGTCCTGGACTCCGGCGGCGGCGAGCGCCTCCCAGGCGGCCTCGACCTGCGCCAGGCGCGCCATGTCCGCCATCGAGCAGCCGGCCGCGAGGTCGGGCAGGATCACCTGCTGGTCGTCGGTGGTGAGGATGTCGGCCGACTCCGCCATGAAGTGCACGCCGCAGAAGACGATGTACTCGGCGTCCGGCCGCGCCGCGGCGTCGCGGGCGAGCTTGAACGAGTCGCCGGTGACGTCGGCGAAGCGGATGACCTCGTCGCGCTGGTAGTGGTGGCCGAGCACGAAGAGCTTCTCGCCGAGCGCCGCCTTCGCCGCCTCCGCCCGGGCCACCAGGTCCGGGTCCGAGGCCGGCGGCAGGTCGCCCGGGCACTCGACACCACGCTCGGAGAGCGGGTCGGTGCCTCGTCCCAGCGGCAGCAGCGGCAGGTCGACGGTCGTCATGGGTGGATTCTAGGCCGCGACCTTCCGGCGTCCCGATTCGGTGTCCGCGACCTGGTGTTCTGCGTCACCCGACCCCGCCCCTGCGACGAGGCGCTCAGAGCAGCGCACCGTTGTGCAGGTACGGCGACGGCGGAGCCATGCCGGCGAGGCCGAGGAAGCCGGACTGGCCGAGCGCGAGCCCGGCGTCGAGGCCGATCCGGGCCGCCCACTGGTTGGCGTCGGTGACGTGGTCGACCTCGAAGCGGCCCTCGGCCCGGGCCAGGCACTCCCACAGCAGCGCCGAGGCGCCGTCGACCTCCCGTGCGGCGACGACGGCGACGTGGGTCGGTCCGCCGTAGGCGTAGCCGGTCCGGTCCGCGAGCACCAGCAGGCGGCCGTAGTCGGCGAGCGCCGCGTGGTCGGGTCCGTGCGGGCCGCCGCGGTGGTCGCGGTCCAGGTCGTCCATCCACGCCAGGTCGTCGGCGGTCCCCTCGCGCACACCCCGGACCGCGGGGAGCGCGGCCCGGTCGACCTCGCCGGCGAGGTGGACCTGCGGGTGCAGGGTGAAGCCCGCCCGGTGGTAGCGGCGCAGCGCCTTCGGGTCCGAGGAGGCCGACAGCATCCGGCGCGGGGAGCCCTCGGCGTAGCCCATCGCCGCGTCCAGTACCGCGCGCCCGATCCCGGCTCCCTGCCGGCCCGGGAGGACCGCGTAGGTGGCCAGGCACCACACGTCCTCGCGCCGGAAGGAGGTGGCGAACCCGACCATCCGGCCCTCGTCCTCGGCCACCCAGCACCCCCCGGGGTCGATGTCCAGGAACCTCCGGGTGCGGGCCATCCAGGCGGCCGACCGCGCCGGCGTACGCCGCTGGGGCGCGGGCCACGATGGCGGGAAGGTGGCCACGTCGAGCTGGTAGAAGGCCTCGTCGCACACCTGCTCGGCGACGGGCACGTCCGTCGCCCGCATCGCCCGGATCTCCATGCCCGGAGCCTAGGGGGCCTTCGGGAGCGGAGCGGGCGCCAGCGACGGCCGAGGCGGCAGGATGGGCGCATGCGCGTACTCGTGGCCCCGGACAAGTTCGCCGGCACGCTGACAGCGGTCGAGGCGGCGGAGGCGATCGCCGTCGGCTGGCGGCGGCACGCCCCGGGCGACGAGCTCGAGCTGGTGCCGATGTCGGACGGCGGGCCCGGCTTCGTCGACGTGCTGCACGCCTCCCGCGGCGGCGACCTGCTGGCCGTCACCGTGCCCGGGCCGTTCGGCGACCCGGTGCCGGCGGCGGTGCTGCGCGTCGGCGACACGGCGTACGTGGAGTGCGCGCAGGCGTGCGGGGTGCACCTGACCGGCGGCGAGGGCGGCGCGTCGGCGTCCACGGCGGGCGTCGGCGGGCTGGTCGCGGCCGCCGTCGCCTCGGGGGCGGGGCGGGTCGTGGTCGGGCTCGGGGGATCGGGGACCAACGACGGCGGCGCGGGCCTGCTCGGCGCGCTGGGCGCGACCGCCGACCGGCCGCTGGACCGCGGTGGCGAGGCGCTCGCCGGGGTCGCGGCGGTGGACCTGGCACCCGCCCGCAGCGCGGTCGCCGGCGTCGAGCTGGTCATCGCCAGCGACGTCGACAGCCCGTTGACCGGCCTGTTCGGCGCCACGAAGACCTTCGGCCCGCAGAAGGGCGTCGCCGAGGCCGACCTGCCGGGCCTGGACGCCGTGCTGGAGGGTTTCGCCGCGGCCACGGACCGCCGTACCGCGCTCGAGCCGGGGGCCGGCGCGGCCGGCGGCCTGGGCCACGCGCTGCTGCTGCTCGGCGCGACCCGGGTGCCGGGGGTGGAGTACGTCGCCGAGGCGGTCGGCCTCGCCGAGCGTGCCCGCGACGCCGACCTGCTGCTGACGGGCGAGGGCGCGTTCGACTTCAGCAGCCGGGCCGGGAAGGTCCCGTTCGGGGTGGCCGCGGTGGCGTCGGCCGCGCTGCGGCCGTGCGTCGCGATCGCCGGCCGGGTGCTGGTCGGGTCCCGGGAGATGCGTGCGCTCGGCATGGACGCCGCCTACGCGCTCGTCGACGTGGTGGGGGAGGAGCGGTCCTTCGCCGACCCCGCCGGAGCGCTGGCGGAGACGGCCGAGCGGGTGGCCCGGACCTGGAGCCGCTGAGGCCGCGTGGGCGAAGCGGCCGAACCCCTGGCGGACCGGGAGAACGTGTTCTAGATTCGGCCGCCATGGACGTCCGCAGCCGCTTCGAGGAGCTCCGCTCCGCCGACTCCGTCGACCCCGCCGAGGTGGAGGCGCTGTGGGCCGACCTGCCGACGGTGGCGGTCGCCGACATCCTCGGGCCCTGGCGCGGCGGCGACTTCGCGTGCGGCCACCCCGCGAGCGGGTTGCTGACCAGGCTGGGCTGGCACGGCAAGAACTTCGACGACCCGATGGCGGCCCAGCCGCTGGTCTGCCGCGGCGCCGACGGCGCGTTGTACTCCAACACCGACGCCGCCGCCGGCGGCGAGGCGTCGCTGTGGGACATCGCCTTCCGCGGCGAGGTCACCGCCACGATGGTCTACGACCGGATGCCCGTCCTCGACCACTTCAAGGCGGTCGACGGGGACACGCTGCTCGGGGTGATGAACGGCAAGCTGGCGGCGTACTTCGGCGTGCCGGACCTGTACTGGTTCTGGCTGGAGCGGGACCGCTGACACCGGTCGGCGGAGAGGGAGGAAGAGGACTGATGAGGACCACCGTGGCGCTGGTGGAGAAGCCGGGCGGGGAGTTCACCTTCGCCGAGGTCGAGCTCGAGGAGCCCCGGCCCGACGAGGTGCTGGTGCGGATCGTGGCCACCGGGCTGTGCCACACCGACCTGACCGTCCCGACGATGCTGCCGGCGGAGATGTTCCCGACCGTGATGGGCCACGAGGGCACCGGCGTGGTCGAGGCGGTCGGCGCGGAGGTCTCCGGGATCGAGGTCGGCGACCACGTCGTCCTCTCGTTCCGCTCCTGCCGCGCGTGCGGACCCTGCCGGGACGGCGACGTCGGCTACTGCGAGCAGTCGCTGCTGCTCAACTACATGGGCATGCGCCCCGACGGCACGACCACCATGAGCCGGGGCGAGGAGACCGTCTTCGGCTCGTTCTTCGGTCAGTCCAGCCTGGCGCGGCACGCCCTCGCGTACGCCGACAACTGCGTCGTCGTGGACAAGGAGCTCGACCTCACCCGGCTGGCGCCGTTCGCGTGCGGCTTCCAGACCGGCGCCGGCACCGTGCTCAACGTGATCGGTGCCGGCCCCGGGGACACGCTCGCCGTCTTCGGTGCCGGTGCTGTCGGGCTGGCGGCGATCGCGGCGGCGGCCGGCGCTGGGGTGGAGACGATCGTGGCGGTGGACCCGTCGGCCGAGCGCCGGGCCGCGGCCGAGAGGTACGGCGCCGTGGCGATCGACCCGGCCGGCGCCGGGGCGGACGACGTGCCGAGCGTCGAGGAGCAGGTCAAGGCCGCCACGGGCGGCGGCGCGCGGTACGCGATCGACACCACCGCGATCCCGGCCGTGGTGCTGCAGGCGCAGCACGCCCTGCGTCCACAGGGCACGCTGGTCGCGCTGGGCCTGGGTGCCGCGGAGTACACGGTGGACGCGCTCGACCTGCTGCAGGGCGGGAAGACCGTGCGGTCCTCGATCGAGGGCGACGCGGACCCGCTGGTCACCATCCCCGAGCTGATCTCGCTGCGGGAGGAGGGGAGGTTCGACGTGGACGGCCTGGTCACGACGTACCCCTTCGAGCGCCTGGCCGACGCCGTCGCCGACGCCCACGCCGGGAAGGTGATCAAGCCGGTCCTGGTCTGGTGAGCCGCCTCCGGCCACCGTCCGGCGCCGGGCGCGCGATCGCCGGGAATAACGCCCGGTGTGTCACCATTGGAACCAGTACGCGGGCCGGAAGGTGCCGCGCCACGACAACGACTTGCGGGAGTGAGTATGAGCGACGGATGCGGCTGCGGTAGCGGCCACGGCCACGGTCACGAGGCCGCCGGCGCGACCCAGACGGTCGCCGCCCCGGTGATGACGGACCGCCGTGAGGACCAGATCAACCTCAGCCCGGTGGCTGCCGGCAAGGTGAAGAGCCTGCTCGAGCAGGAGGGGCGCGACGACCTGTCCCTGCGGATCTCGGTGCAGCCCGGCGGCTGCTCGGGCCTGCGCTACCAGCTCTTCTTCGACGAGCGCAGCCTCGACGGCGACGTGGTCACCGACTTCGACGGCGTCGCCGTGGTCGTCGACCGGATGAGCGTCCCCTACCTCAACGGCGCGGTGATCGACTTCGTCGACACCATCGAGAAGCAGGGCTTCACGATCGACAACCCGAACGCCACGGGTTCCTGCGCCTGCGGCGACTCGTTCCACTGAGCTGAACTGCGCGAGCGCGTCGCTCCTTCGTCGCGCCGCGCTGCCGCGCTCGCTGTCGGCCGCCGCGGGGTGCCAGGACTCCTGGCGGCCTGCGGCGGCCGCACGCGGTAAAGCCCGGCTCGTCCGCTCCGGTCGCTGCGCTCCCTGCGCGGGCTCGCCGTGCGTTTCCCGCGATTGCGGCCGTTAGATCGGCGCTCGGGTCGACTGGCGGCACCTGAGACACCAGAAAGCCACCCCGATCGGGGTGGCTTTCTGCATGTCGGCGGAGCGAAGCGGAGACGCGCTCGGCCCCATCCAAGTCAGTCGAGGTGGAGGTGGAGCGCGTTGGCGAGGCGTTGGGCGGCCTCGTCGATCCGGATGTCCCGCTTGCGGACCTCGCGGGGGTACTCGTCGAAGTGGATGCTCGGGGCGGGGCGAACCACGCGGACCTCGGCCTGGGCGAGCCGGCGGTGGACCGCCTCGCAGTCGGCGCGGAGGTCGGCGGGAGCCTGGATCTCCTCGTACGGCGTCATGTCAGCGACGGTAGGCGTTACTTGCGCGTACACCCAGGAGTACCGGTCGGTAGTGTGGGGTCACGTGACCCCCGCACCAGACGCCTCGGGCGCGCTGCTCATCGCAGGCTCCATCGCCACCGACCACCTGATGACGTTCGGGGGCCAGTTCTCGGACTCCCTCGTGGTCGACCAGCTGGACAAGCTGTCGGTCTCCTTCCTCGTCGACGAGCTGGAGATCCGCCGCGGCGGGGTGGCGCCGAACATGTGCTTCGGCCTCGGCCGGCTGGGCCTGCGGCCGGTGCTGGTCGGCGCGGCGGGGGAGGACTTCGGCGACTACCGCTCCTGGCTGGAGCGGCACGGCGTCGACTGCGACTCGGTGCACATCTCCGAGAGCAGGCACACCGCCCGCTTCGTGTGCACCACCGACACCACGATGGCGCAGTTCGCCTCGTTCTACCCCGGCGCGATGAGCGAGGCCCGGCTGATCGAGCTGGCCCCGATCGTGGCCCGCGTCGGTGACCCGGCGTACGTGCTGATCGGCGCGGACGACCCGGACGCGATGCGCCGGCACACCGAGGAGTGCCGCCAGCGCGGCTACCGCTTCATCGCGGACTGCTCCCAGCAGCTCGCCTTCGGTGACGGGGAGCTGATCCGCGACCTGATCGACGGTGCGGCCCTGCTCTTCTCCAACGAGTACGAGTCGCACGTGATCGAGAAGAAGACCGGCTGGACCGAGGACGAGGTCCTCGACCGGGTCGGCTACCAGGTCACCACGCTCGGCAAGGAAGGCGTCCGGGTCCGCGACCGCCACGGCCTGCTGATCGAGGTGCCGGCCGCCAAGGACGTCGGCGCCGTCGAGCCCACCGGCGTCGGCGACGCGTTCCGTGCCGGGTTCCTGGCCGCGCTGGCCTGGGGCGTGACGCTCGAGCGGGCCTGCCAGGTCGGCTGCGTGCTCGCCGCCTACGTCGTCGAGACCGTCGGCACCCAGGAGTACGACTTCACGCACGCGCAGTTCCTGGAGCGCGTCCGCGACTCCTACGGCGACCAGGCCGCCGAGGACGTCGCCCCGTACCTCGTCTGAGACGTCCGGGGCGCGAGTCGGCAGAAAGTTTCTGCCGACTCGCGCCCTGGGGCTGTCAGTTTCTGCCGGCTCGCGTCAGGTCAGGCGCCGCACGACGTAGCGCGGCGTCCCGTCCTCGGCGGCCTCCTCGCCGACGTACTCCTGCCCCCGCATCCGGCACCAGGCCGGGACGTCGTGCCGGGCGGCGGGGTCGCGCGCCAGCACGGCGATCGTCTCGCCGACCGCGACGTCGGGCAGCGCCCGTGCCAGCTCGATGATCGGGCGCGGGCACGGCAGGTCCCGGCAGTCGAGCTCACGGGCGCTCACAGCACGCCCCGGCGCAGCCGCTCGACCGTCTCGCCGAGCGCGCGGCAGAACGCGTCGACCTGCTCGGCCGTGGTCTCCCGGGTGAGCGACACCCGGACGTTGCCGTGGGTGAGCGCGCCGATCGCGGCGAGCACGTGGCTCGGCTCCAGGGTGGACGCCGTGCACGCCGAGCCGCTGGCGACGCCGAACCCCTGCCGGTCCAGGTCGGTGACGAGCTCGTCGCCCGCGAGGTAGAGGCAGGAGAAGGTCACCAGGTGCGGGAGCCGGTCGTCGGGGTCGCCGACGACCTCGGTGTCCGGGAGCGCGGCCGCGGCGGCCCGGATCCGGTCCACCAGCACCCGCTGCCGCGCGGCGACCTCGGTCCGCTCCGCGAGCACCGCCTGGAGGGCGGCCGCGGCGGCCAGCGCCGCCGGCACGTCGGGGAAGCCGTCGGGCTCCAGGACGTCCTCGCCGGGGAACGGGTTGTGCCAGCGGGTGCCGCGCCGCACGGCGAGCACGCCGACGCCCGCCGGCCCGCCCCACTTGTGCCCCGAGGCGGTCAGGACGTCCCAGCGGGTCGGCAGGTCCGCGTGGCCGAGCGCCGCGGCGGCGTCGACGAAGAGCGGTACGCCGGCGGGCAGGTCGAGCTCGTCGACGGGCTGCCGCGTGCCGATCTCCTGGTTGGCGGCCTGCACCGCCACCGCGGCCGTGCCGGGGCGCCCGGCGGCCGCGGCGACGACGTCGGGCGCCACCCGGCCGAGCCGGTCGACCGGCAGCGCGACGTGGTCGTCGGACGGGCGCCAGGCGACGGCGTGCAGCACGGAGGAGTGCTCGACGGCGGTGTGCGCGACGCCGGCGCGGCCCGAGGGCGCCTGGGCGGCGACGAGGCCGAGCAGGCCGCGGTGCACGGCGTCGGTGCCGGAGGCGGTGAAGGCGACCTCGTCGGCGCGGACGCCGAGGCACTCGGCCACCACGGCGCGGGCGTTGTCCAGCAGCAGCCGCGCATCGCGTCCGGCGCCGTGCAGGCGGCGGGGGTCGCCGTACCCGCGCTCGAGGGCGGCCCGCAGGACGTCGCGGGCCGCGGGGTGGAGCGCGGTGGACGAGGCCGCGTCGAGGTAGACCGGGGGGACCGGTGCGCCGGGGGTCGGGCTGCTCTGCACAGGACAGACCCTAGGATGTCGCCGTTGAAGGCTCGGGCCTGGCTGCGGTCACGCCCCGGTGCGACCGCGGGGCGTCTCCGCGGGACGACCCCGGGGCGCGCCAACTCTCAGGCTCCGCTAAGGTTTTGGTCAGATCTGACCCTCGAGAGGAAGGCTCGTTCGTGGGCTTGTGGCATCCCGAGCGCATGCGGGGAAGGCGTCGGCTGCGCCGATCGCTCCCGTTCGCCGGTTTCGCTGTTCTGGCGCTCGCACTCTCGGGCTGCTCGACCGACTCCCAGTGGGAGCGGTTCGGCATGCCCGAGATCAAGTCCGAGCAGGGCGAGCACATCCTTGCTCTCTGGCAGGGTGCGTGGATCGCCGCGCTGATCACCGGTGTGGTCACCTGGACCCTGATCCTCGGGCCGCTGTACTGGTTCCGCCGTCGCAGTGACGACGAGGTCCCGGTGCAGACGCGCTACAACCTGCCGGTCGAGATCTTCTACACGATCTTCCCGATCATCATGGTGATCGCGTTCTTCTCGCACACGGTGCGGGTGCAGAACATCGCGACCGAGCTGGTCCCGGACCCCGACGTCACGGTGAAGGTGGTCGGCCAGAAGTGGTCGTGGACCTTCAACCACGAGTTCGAGGACGAGTACGTCTACGTCTCGGGCACCGGTGACGACATCCCGACGCTGGTGATCCCGGTCGACCAGACGGTCGAGTTCGACCTCTACAGCCCGGACGTGATCCACAACTTCGGCATCCCGGCCTTCGCGATGCGGATGGACGTGGTGCCCGGCGAGGACAACGCGTACCAGATCACCCCGACCGAGGAGGGCACGTACGCCGGCAAGTGCTACGAGCTCTGCGGCGCGTACCACTCGCGGATGCTGTTCAACGTCGACGTCGTCTCCGCCACGGAGTACGACGCGTACCTGGCCGAGCTGGCGCAGGACCCCGACCACGTCTCCTCTGAGCCGGTCCTCGGTGGCGCCTACTCCACCGAGCCTTACCTCAACGAACTCGACATCGAGGGAGAGCACGAGTGACCGCCACGGCAGCTCGGTCCGCGGAGCTCACGGAGCGCAAGCCCCTGGGCAAGCTCCTGGTCCGTGCGATGACCACGACCGATCACAAGCTGATCGGCAACCTGTACTTCATCACCGCGCTGTTCTGGTTCGTGGTCGGCGGCGTGATGGCGCTGCTGATCCGCTCCGAGCTGGCCTACCCGGGCAGCCAGGTCGTCAACGAGGAGCTGTACAACCAGCTCTTCACGATGCACGGCACGATCATGCTGCTGCTCTTCGCGACGCCGCTGTTCTTCGGCTTCGGCAACGCGATCATGCCGCTGCAGATCGGTGCGCCCGACGTCGCGTTCCCGCGACTCAACATGTTCAGCTACTGGCTGTACCTGTTCGGTGGCCTGATCGCCGCCGCCGGCTTCCTCACCCCGCAGGGTGCGGCCTCGTTCGGCTGGTTCGCCTACACGCCGCTCTCGGACTCGGTGAACAGCCCCGGCGTCGGCGGTGACCTGTGGATCATGGGTCTGTGGATGGGTGGTCTGGGCACCATCCTCGGTGCGGTCAACTTCATCACCACCATCATCTGCATGCGTGCCCCCGGCATGACCATGTTCCGGATGCCGATCTTCGTCTGGACCGTGCTGATCACCGGCATCCTGGTCCTGATCGCGTTCCCGATCCTGGCCGGCGCGCTGCTCTCGCTCGAGGCCGACCGCGCCCTCGGCGCCCACGTCTTCGACACCTCGCACGGCGGCGCCATCCTGTGGCAGCACCTGTTCTGGTTCTTCGGCCACCCCGAGGTGTACATCATCGCGCTGCCGTTCTTCGGCATCGTCTCCGAGATCCTGCCCGTCTTCAGCCGCAAGCCGATCTTCGGCTACGTCGGCCTGGTAGCGGCGACGCTCGGTATCGCGATCCTGTCGGTCGCGGTGTGGGCCCACCACATGTTCGTCACCGGTGCGGTCAACCTGCCGTTCTTCTCCGGCATGACCTTCCTGATCGCGGTCCCGACCGGCGTGAAGTTCTTCAACTGGATCGGCACCATGTGGGGCGGATCCATCCGGATGGACACGCCGATGCTGTGGTCGATCGGCTTCCTGACGACCTTCCTCTTCGGTGGTCTGACCGGCATCATCCTGGCCAGCCCGCCGCTGGACTTCCACGTCTCCGACTCCTACTTCGTGGTGGCGCACTTCCACTACACGGTGTTCGGCACGGTCGTCTTCGCGATGTTCGCCGGCTTCTACTTCTGGTGGCCCAAGTTCACCGGTCGGATGCTGGACGAGCGCCTCGGCAAGATCCACTTCTGGCTGCTGTTCATCGGCTTCCACCTGACGTTCCTGGTGCAGCACTGGCTGGGCGTCGAGGGCATGCCGCGCCGCTACGCGGACTACCTGCCGGGTGACGGGTTCACCACGCTGAACCAGGTCTCGACGATCGGCTCGTTCCTGCTCGCCACCTCGATGCTGCCGTTCTTCTACAACGTGTACGTGTCGCGGAAGGCGCCGCTGGTCAACACCGACGACCCGTGGGGCTGGGGCCGCTCGCTGGAGTGGGCGACGAGCTGCCCGCCGCCGCGCCACAACTTCCACTCGATCCCGCGGATCCGCTCGGAGTCGCCGGCGTTCGACCTCCACCACCCGGAGATCGCCGCGATCGAGATGGACGACAACCCCGCAGAGTTCGCGAACGTGGGCGCCCCGGCCGACCTGCCGGACACCGACGGCCGCGCGGAGCACCTGGCCGAGCAGGCCGAGAAGAAGGACGGTGACGCCTGATGAAGATCGAGGCATGGATCTTCGGGATCACGGCGATCTTCCTCGTCCTGGTCACGCCCGCCTACTGGTTCATCACCGACGCCGGCGAGTCCGGCGCGGACTGGACCGGCACGTCGGCCCTGGTCATGACCGGCCTGCTGTGCGCGATGGTCACGCTCTACCTCGGCTTCCACGCCAAGCGCATGGACGCCCGGCCCGAGGACCGCAAGGACGGCGAGATCGCCGACGGCGCGGGCGAGCTCGGCTTCTTCCCGCCGTACTCCTGGTGGCCGTTCTGGTGCGCCGCGACGATGGCCATCTGCGTGTTCGCCCTGGCGATGCTGGCCTGGTGGCTCTTCATCATCGGCTGCGCGCTCGGCACCGTCGCGCTGTGCGGCTGGATCTTCGAGTACTACCGGGGCGAGCACGCTCACTGAGCACGCACGAACCCAGCACCGGCGCCGTCCCCTCGGGGGCGGCGCCGGTCGCGTCTCCCGGCGCCTCGCCGGGCGCGCGGATGCAGGATCGTGACCGCCCCGTCGTTATCCTCGACGGGTGACGACGTCCTCCCGCACCCGACGTGCCCGCAGTGCCGCCGCCCTGGTGGTGGCGCTGCTCGGGGCCGCCGCGCTCGCCGGCTGTGACGCGAGCGCGGGGATCACCGGGACCACCGCCGGCGGCGAGAGCGCCTCGCCGGACGCGACGGAGACCGCCGAGGCACCGGTCACGCCGGTGCTCCGGACCAACGTCGCCCGCGGCGCGACCGACGTCCCCGTCTCCACGGTGCTGACCGTCAAGGCCAAGCGCGGCTCGCTGACGGACGTCACCGCCAGCTACGACGGCGGCACCGTGCCCGGCAGCATCTCCGCCGACGGCCTGCGGTGGAAGGCCGAGGACCGGCTCGAGCCGGGCGTCACCTACACGCTCTCGGCGGCGGCTCGCGGCGAGGAGGGCACCCGCACGAAGCGGACCACCTCGTTCACGACCGAGGCCCTGACGCTGGACCAGCAGACCTACCCGTCGGTCGCGCCGCTGGCCGGCGAGACCGTCGGCGTCGGCATGCCGGTGATCGTCACCTTCGACATCCCGGTCACCGACCGCGCCGAGATCGAGCGGCACATGTCGGTCACCTCGAAGCCCGCCCAGACGGGCACGTGGCACTGGCTGAACGACACCGAGGTGCACTGGCGCCCGAAGAAGTACTGGCAGGCCGGCACCGACGTGCACGTCGACGTGGACATCAACGGCGTCGACGCGGGTGGTGGGATCTACGGCCAGGAGGACCGGACGGTCGACTTCACCGTCGGCGACGCGCACATCTACAAGGTCGACGCGCAGACCCACCAGATGAAGGTCTTCTCCAACGGCGACCTCCTGCGCACCATCCCGATCACCACCGGCAAGGCGGGCTTCACCACCCGCTCCGGCGTGAAGGTGATCATCGAGAAGTTCGCCGAGAAGCGGATGAACTCCGAGACCGTCGGCATCCCGGCCGACAGCGCCGAGGCCTACGACATCGACGACGTGAAGTGGGCCATGCGACTGACCTACTCCGGCGAGTTCATCCACGCCGCGCCGTGGTCGGTCGGCTCCCAGGGCTACGCCAACGTCTCCCACGGCTGCACCGGGATGAGCACCGCCAACGCCGGCTGGCTCTACTCGATGACCCGCCGCGGCGACGTCGTGGAGTACACGGGCACCGGCCGTCCCATGGAGGCGGAGAACGGGTACGGCGACTGGAACATCGGCTACGCCGACTACAAGGCCGACTCCGCGCTCTGACCCGACGCGGGCGGCGCGGACGCGCGGCCCGCGCTCCCGGCACCGCTCCCCGCCGCGCCGATCGCCCGCCCGGCCATCGTCGCCAGCAGCAGCGCGCCGACGCCGGACGCCAGCACCACGAGGAGGACGGGCAGCGGCCCGTCCACCGGCGACGTCGACTGCCGCGTGAAGACGTAGTAGCGCTCCAGCCACCACAGCGCCACGGCGAGCCAGGCGAGCAGCACCGCGGCCCACGCGGTCGCCGTCCACCACTCGCGGGACCGGCGCGAGGTCGCGGTCCCTTCGGCCGGCGCCGGCAGCCAGCGCGCCACCTCGAGCATCCCGATCGCGGTCGCGGTCGCGAGCAGCGGCATGGCCTGCATCAGGTACCGGTCGTGGAACCCACCGCCGTGCGCGATGAAGGAGACGACGCTCTGGGCGGTCAGCGCGGCGTGCACGCCCAGCAGCGTCCACGCCGCGTCGAAGCGGAGGCCGTGGCGGCGTACCGTGCCGACCAGGGCGACCGGCACCAGGACCACGGCCGCGACCAGCACGATCGGCGTGGCCAGGGTGGGCTCGGTCAGACCGGGGACGTGCACGATCCCGGCGAGCCCGTCGACCGGTTCACGCTCGAACTTCTCCAGCAGCGCGTCCTGGCCGGTCAGGTCGCCGTAGAGCCGCAGGTTGCGCAGGTAGAACCAGCCCCAGGCCAGCGCGGGCACGCCGCCCACCAGGCCACCCACCGCCAGGGCCCGGCGCCACCCGCGCCAGCCCGCCCGGAGCCAGCCGGCCCGGTGCAGGGCGGTCAGCGCCAGCGCGACCGCGCAGAGCGCGACGACCAGCACGCCCTGGGCCCGGAACCCGGCCGCGGCGGTGCCCGCCGCCGTCGCCCACGCCAGCCGCGCCGGCGTGATCCGGTCGCGCAGCATCCGCACGGTCGCCAGCAGCAGGAGCAGCGCGGCGGAGGAGGCCCAACCGTCGTTGATGAAGAACGCCGAGCGCAGCACCAGGGTCGGTGTCATCGCCACCACGACCGCGAGCGCCGTGACCGCGGGCCTGCGCGGCACCAGCTCGCGCGCGACGAGACCGACCAGGAGGAGCCACAGCGCGAATCCGGCGGTGTTCGCGAGCCGCATCGCGATGACCATCCCGCTCTGGCCGCCGTCGGGGCCCTGGATGTCGGAGAGCGCCCACCAGACGGGGACCATCGCCAGGTGGAACAGCGGCGGGTGGTTCGCGGTCCAGATGTCGCCGTGCGCGTCGTCCCAGCCGCGGAGCTCCTCGGCCGTGCCGGGGAAGCGCGCGGGGTCGTCGACGATCGCGGTGTCGATGGTCGGCAGCCGGCCCTCGGCGAGCGCGGCGACATAGCCGACGTGGGCGGGCTCGTCGTTGCCCCAGCTCGGCACCTTGAAGACGAGGGCGATCTGCGTGCCGAGCAGGGCGATCATCAGTGCCGCCAGCACCGGCACGGCCAGCGGGTGGCCGGCCAGGCGGCGGGCGCGCGGCGGCAGCGGTCCGCGGGGCGGGGCGATCGTCAGCACGGGTCTCTCCCTCTCGGAGCGGGCTAGGCCGGGTCGGGCGCCCCGGCGCAGCCCACCAGGCGTCGGACCTCGACGACCGGACCGGGCCGCCGGAAGGCGGGCGGGTAGTAGTTGAAGCTGAGGTCGTAGGAGAACGGCGGTGGTGTCGCCCCGGCGGAGTAGGGGCTGACCGCGAACGCCGGCGTGCTCTCCCGGCGCAGGCGGTCGTAGTAGGCGCCGGCGTCGAGCAGGCCGGCGGCCCGTCCCCGGTCCCGCTGGTGGCCGTTGACCATCACCCAGCAGTAGCCCGCCGACCGGTAGTCGTCCAGCAGCGCGGGGGAGAGCGTCCGCTCGTAGTCCTCGTACGGGCGCTGGACCGGGTAGATCTCCAGGCCCGCCGCGCGCAGCGCTCGGCGGTAGGAGCCCGGCACGGCCGGCTCGACCACGATCCCGCTGCCGGGAGGGACGTGGCCGGTCGTCCACGCCAGGGCGTCGGCGCGGGTGTCCGTGCGGGTGAGCAGCAGGTCGCTGCGGACGGCGTCCACCGTCGGCTGCGCGAGCAGGGCCACGAGCAGCCCCGCCGTCGCGAGCAGCCCGGCACGGGGCCCGGTCCGGCTCCGTACGGCGCGGGCGACCCGCACCACGCCGTACCCGGCGAGCACGGCCAGCGCGGGGTAGGCCGGGAGCAGCCAGCGGCCGAAGTACCGCTCCTGGGCGGCCATCGCGACGTAGAGGGCGACGGGGAAGGTCACCAGGAGCAGCGCCCGGGCGCGGTCCGCGCGCCAGAGCAGCACGGCGCCGAGCAGCGCGAACGCGACCGCCGCCACCCCGAGGCCCCACAGCAGGGTCGCCGGGTAGCCGAGCCAGGCCGAGCCGGACTGGCCGAGCTTCTCGCCGCCGACCCGCGCCGACTGCCCGGTGACGTCGTCCACGAACCTGCCGGGCTCGACGACGGCATACGGGTTGAGCGCGAGCAGCCCGGCGATGCTGGCGGCGGCCGCCGCGCCGAGCCCGGCCAGCGCCGGCAGCACCGCGCTGCGGCGCTCGACCACCCGCAGCAGGAGGGCGAGCGCGATCACGAGGGCCATCGGCGCCGCCAGGTACTTCGTGCCCGAGGCCACGCCGACCGCGGCGCCCGCCAGCAGCAGCCCGGTCAGGTCGCCGCGTTGGTGGACCCGCAGGCACGCGATCAGCGCCACCGTGGTCGGCGCCATGGCGGGCACGTCGTTGAGCGCCTGGTGGCTGTAGAAGACCGGCAGGTAGGCGGTCGCCAGCAGCGCCGCCGCGACGAGGCCGGTCGCGCGGTCCGCGTAGCGCTTGCCGGCGAGGTGGACCAGCGCGACCGTGAGCGTGCCCAGGACGACCGCGACCAGCCGCGCCACCGTGAACACCGCGGTCGGGTCGGCCACCCGGAGCGCGGTCACGTCCTGCCCGCCGAAGACGACCAGGAAGCAGAGCGCGAGCAGGTGGGTGAAGCCCGCCGGGTTCTCGAAGTACCCGGTGCTCCAGTCGCCGTCCGCGGCCCGCGCGGCCGCCGGGACGTAGTGGAGATCCTCGTCGGGGTTGTAGGCGTGCGGCAGGCCGTGCCGCACGGCGACCACGCGGAGGGCGAACGCCGTCGCCACGATCGCCACCAGGGCCAGCGTCCGCGGGTCGGGGCGGCGAGGTCGCGGCGGCGCCGCGGCCCGCCGCTCGTCGGTCAGGACCACGACCACCACCCCTCCCCGGGGCGCGGGTAGCCGACGCTCTGGGTGGCCGCGACCAGCCACAGGGCGACGGTCAGCGCGGCGATCGCCGCGGCCGGACGCGCGGGTCCGGACGGGCCGCCCGGCGGGACCCGCCGGGCGACGAGCAGCAGCCACCCCAGCAGCACCGGCTCGCAGCCCCAGCGCAGGTAGGCCTGACCGCGGTCCCACACCGGGAGGCAGAGGAGCAGCGCGAGGTAGCCCGCCAGCGCCAAGCGCTCGTACGCCGGGCCGTCGACGCGCACCAGGATCCCCGCCAGCAGCGCGACGACGACCAGGGTGGGCACGAGCAGCACCAGGTTGCCGACCTCGCCGGTGCCTCCGCCGGCGAGGTCACCGGCCGCCCGGCCGAGGTAGTGCGCCAGCGCGCGCAGCGGTGGGCCGAGGTTGTTGTCCGCGGGCGGGTCGGGCAGCTGGTCCGCCCAGCGGGCGCGCACCCAGGTGCGCCAGGCGGCGTACCCGGCCAGCGGCACCGCGCCGACCCACCAGGCCGGCGCGGCGCCGATCCGGGCGCGCAGGCGCTCCGCACCACCCGCCGCCTCGCCGACGGCGCGGGTCATGCCCACCGCGAGCACCGCCAGCGCGACCACGAGCGTGGTCTCCCGGGTCAGTGCCGCGAGCAGCAGCAGGACGGTGGCCGGCAGCGGTCGGTCGCGGCGCAGCGCGAGCAGTGCGGCCAGCAGCAGCGCCCCGGCGAGCGGCTCGCTGAGGTCCTGGCCCACGCCGACCAGGTAGCCGGGCCACAGCGCCGGCACGGCGCCCCACCACGGGCTGCGACCGGCGTCGCGGGCCAGCGCGGCGGCCAGCAGCGCGATCACGGCCACCGCGGCGAGGTTCACCGCCAGCAGCGCGACGGGCACGGCGCCGCCCCGCCCGCCGCCGGAGAGCACCCACGCCGTCGCCGGGTAGCCGATCCGCGCCTGCCAGTAGGCGGGGCGCCGGAAGGTGATGCCGAGGTCGCTCACGGCCTCGGTGAGCGGCGAGCGGGCCAGCCGGTAGTAGGCCTGGCCGTCGTAGCCGTCGACCCCGGGGGTCACCAGCAGGCCGTCGGGCGCGGTGCCGGGGTCGGTCACGCCGTCGCCGGCGGCGACGAACGCGCTCGGGTCGCCGTCGAAGACCGCCAGCCGGGCGCCGACGAAGGCCAGGTACGCCGCCAGCACCGCCGCGGCCACCAGCGCGGGTGTCACGGTGGGGCGGGTGCCCGTCCGCGGCGGCCGGCCGTCACGGACCGATCCGGCGGTCGGGCCGCCGGACGGGACGCCGGCCGGGACGCCGGTGGTCGGGTGGTCAGGCATCGGCGGCGGCCGGCCCGTCCTGGGATGGGGAGGCCAGGACGCGCTCGGCGTCGGCCCCGCGCCGGGTGCGGAGCCCGACGCGCGCGGCGGAGGCGGTCGCGAGCAGGAAGTCGGCGACGGTGTGCACGACGCGGGCCAGCAGGGCGACGGCGGCCGCGGCGCCGACGCCGAGCGCGGGCGCCAGCGCCGCCACCAGCACCGCCTCGCGGGCGCCGAGCCCGGCCGGCGCGAAGACCAGCAGCACGCCGGCGACGTGCGCGATCGCGAACGCCCCGACGGCGCTCGCGGGGGCCACGCCGTGGCCGGGACCGGCGAGCGCCCAGGTCGCCGCCCCGAAGCACGCCCAGACACCCGCCATCAGCGCGCACGAGGTGAGCAGCGCCCGGGCGCCGAAGGCGGTGCCGCCGGCACGTCCCGCGAGCCGGTCGCCCAGCACGCGCACCAGGGGCGGCGACATCGACACGACGCCGACCGCGATGGCGGCCAGCCACCACCAGCGCGCGGCGTCCAGGTCGACGACCCCGGCCGCGGCGAGCGCGCCGCCGAGCACCAGACCGCTCGCGGTGTGCAGGAACAGGAAGAGCGCGGAGGCGGTGAAGCTGGTCCGCATCGGGACCGCGTAGCGGCGCCCGAGCTGCGCCTGCGCGGCGAAGCTCCACACCGACCCGGGCAGGTACTTGCCCACCTGGCCCACGAAGAAGACCGACGCCGCGTCCGGCCTCGACACCCGGTAGCCGAGCGCGGCCAGCAGGCGTCGCCACAGCGCACCGGTCAGCAGGAGCCCGCTCGCCGTCGCGACCAGCGCGACGGCGGGCTGCCAGGCGCTGGTCCCGGTGATGGCCTCGCCGATCTCGGCCCAGCGTCCGCGGAACCCCCACCAGGCGAACCCGATGGTGAGCAGGACGAAGCCGATCCGGGCGCCCAGGAGGGCGTGCGCGCGCCTCACGCGGACGACGCGGGGCGCAGCAGCGCGGTGCGCGTCGGGTAGGGGAGGGCCGGGGTGAGGCCCCGGGTCATCAGGACCGTGACGCGGGGAGCGACCGCGTCGATCGCCGCCAGGTAGCGGCGCCGGTCGACGTTGTCGAAGACGATCAGGCCGTCCGGGGCCAACCGCTCGACGGCCCGCGCCAGGCAGGCCTCCCGCGCGCGGCCGTCGATGACGACGACGTCGAAGGCGCCGTCGACGTCGTCGATGGCGGCGACGTAGTCGCTGAAGTCGAGGCCGCCGTGCCCCCGCTTGGCCGAACCGATCGCGGGGATCCGGGACGCGGCGGGCTCGACGACCTGGAGGAGCACGTTGTCGGGCAGGCGGGGCAGCAGCGCGGCCGCCCACCCGGCGTGGTGCTCCACGGAGTGCACCGAGCCCGCGCGGCCGGCCAACCACAGCGTGGACGCGCCGGAGCCCCACTCGAAGACCCGCGCCCCGGGGCGCTGCGCCAGGTGCGCCGCCACCCGCTCGGCGGACTCGAAGGTCCACCAGGGCAGGTCCAGCGAGCCGAGGTCGTCGACGTCGTGGATCGCGAACAGCGACCGGGCCCAGGTGGCCGTGCGGGAGGTCGGGGCGCGGCGCTCGAGGTAGGCCAGCCCGCCGACCGCCTCCATGCCGGAGCCGATCGCCCGGACGGTGCGGATGTAGAGGCGCTTCACTCAGAACCTCACGCTCTCGGGGGAGGAGTCGGGCACGCGCAGGATGTCGAACCGCGCGCGTTTGGTGTGCTCGAGGTTCGTCTCGATCAGCGCGCGGTTGGTCCGGATCAGGTCCGAGATGACGCCGAGCATCAGGCACAGCGACGCCATCACCACGAGCGCCGCGCCGACCAGCAGCGACTGCACGTGGCCACCGCCGTCGCCGGTGGCGGCGAGGTAGGCGTAGCGCAGGTACGGCACCAGCCCCAGCACGCCGAAGAGGGCGGCGGCGAGACCGAAGATCACGTACGGCCGGTACATGATGTAGGCGCGCACGATCGCCGCGGCCGAGCGGACCACGTGCTGCCGGGTGCTCCGGAACAGCCGCGACTCGCGGGTCTTGGGATTGGTGGTGACCGGGACGCTCGCGACGGCGAGGTTCTTGTTGCCGGCCTGGATCACCGTCTCCATGCAGTAGGAGAACCGGGTCACGGTGTTGAGCCGCATCAGGCTCTCCCGGGAGTAGGCCCGGAAGCCGCTGGCCGCGTCCGGCAGCTCCGTGCGGGCCGCCACGTTGACCACCGCGCTGCCGAGGCGCTGCAGGGCCTTCTTGGTGCTGGAGAAGTGCTCGATCTGGCGGACCTGCCGGTCGGCGATCACGATGTCCGCCTCACCGCGCAGGATCGGCTGGACGAGGTCCGCGATCCGCTCCTGCGGGTACTGGTTGTCCCCGTCGGTGTTGACCACGATGTCGGCGCCGAGCGCGAGGGCGTGGTCGACGCCGTCGGTGAACGAGCGGGCCAGGCCCTGGTTGCGGTGGTGGCGCACGAACTCGCGCACGCCGAGGTCCCGCGCCACCGCGACCGTGCGGTCGGTGGAGCCGTCGTCGATGACGACCACGACGATCTCGTCGATCCCGTCGATCGCGTGCGGGATCGAGGACAGCACGAGGGGGAGGGTCTCCTCCTCGTTGAGGCACGGCACCTGGACGACGAGCTTCACGGGGCCTCGCTGGGGTACGACGGGTGGTGCTTCGGTCGCCCGGAGCGTAGGAAGGGCGGCGGTCCCCGACGGGACGCCGAGGTGACGCGTCGGCGAACATCTCGCGATCCCTGTCGCGCGGGCCTCCCGCCGGGCCCGCCGGGCTCGCAGAATGCAGGCGTGGCGAAGCGCTCGGGCGGGACCGATCCGGAGGCGCGCCCGGACCGACTCCGCCGCGCCGGCGCCCCGGCGCAGGGCCGGCGGTGGCGGGTGCCGCTGGCGCTCTTCTGCCTGGTCGCGTGCGTCTACGGCGCCACCGTCAGCACGAACCCGAGCCCGGACGCGTACACCGCCGACTTCGCCGGGTGGCACATCGCGCGGACCGGCGACCCGGTCCCTACGATCTCCGACTTCCCGCTGCTGGACGACAACATCATCCGCGAGACCTGGCTGGTCACCACGGCCGACGGGAGGGAGGCCGTGGGCCGGTCCCCGGGCGTCATCGCGGCCGTCGTGCCGGCGTACTGGCTGCTGGGCGGCGACCGGCTCTCCGCGGTGCCGGGAGGGCTGACCGCAGCGCTGATCTCGGCGGGCACGGTCACGCTGTTCCTGCTGCTGCTCCGCGACCGGATCGGGACGCGCCGGGCGCTCCCCGCCGCGCTGCTGCTCGCGTTCGGCACCCCCCTGTGGTCGGTGGCGGCCGACGCGGTGTGGCCGCACACGCTGACCGCGTTCGGCATCGTCGGGATGGCCTGGGCCGCGGACCGCGGGCGGTGGTGGCTGGTGGGGCTCTTCGGCGGCGTCGCGCTCTGGGGGAGGCTCCACGCGGCGCTGATCTGCGCGGTGCTCGGCGTCGGTGTGGCCTGGGCGCGGCGCCGGCCCGGGATCGCGGTCCGGGTCGGGGTGGCGGCGGTCGGCCTGCTGGCGGCGATGTCGCTGTGGACCCGCTGGATGTACGGCCGCTGGGACCCCTCGTCGGGCTACCGGGCCGGGGACTTCACCGGGGGAGCGGCGGCCGGCGTGCTGGACGTGCTGAACTACCTCGGCTTCGTGGTCTCGGCGGACCGCGGGCTGCTGTGGTGGGCGCCGCTGCTGGTGGTGCTCGGGCCCGCCCTGGTGCGGGGGTGGGGCGGGCTCCCGGACTGGTCGCGCTCGCTGGCCCTCGCGGGCGTCGCCTACCTGCTGACGCAGGGCGCCCTGGTCCGGTTCAGCGGCGGCGACCAGTTCTACGGCTACCGGACGAGCCTGGAGCTCGTGGTCTGCCTGGCGCCGGCGCTGGCGCTCTGCGCCGACCGGCTGGGGGAGCGCGGCCGCCGCTGGCTCGGCCCGGTGGCCGTGCTCCAGGTCGTGCTGATCGCGCCCGGCGCGGTCCTGGACGGCTTCTACGTGAAGGTGGCCGACGTGTGGTGGCGCAACGCCTTCCTCGACGGGTGGGTCCGGCGGCCCGCGACCATGCTCGTGCTCGTGGCGGCGACGCTGCTGGCGGTGTGGCTCGTGGCGCGGCTGCTCCGGGCGCCGCGGGTGGTCCGGCTCCTGGAGGCGGACGCGCCGACGCCGGCCTGAGCGGCCCGGGCTGAGGGCGGCGACGAGTCACCCGCCGTACGACGACAGCGGGCCCGAACCCCCGGAAGGGTTCGGGCCCGCTGTCGCGATGCCGTCAGGCTCAGTGGTCGGCCGGGCCGTGCCTGTTCGGTCCGGCGGCGATCTGCCCCTCGAGCTCGTGCAGCTCGTGCTCGGCGTGGTGCTGCGCGTCGTGCAGCTCGTCGGCCGTCGGCTTCTGCACGTTGTCGGCGAAGTACAGCTTCTGCAGGCGGTTGCGCAGGCGTGCCCTGCGTCCCTTGCCTCCGGTCAGCGACTCGTCGACCTCCTCGACCTCCGGGTCACGGTCACGCGCGGTGAGCGTGTAGGCCTTGGCCTCCGGGAGCGGCAGGTGCTTCTCGGCGTACCCGCCCTGCGGCGAGCGGACCAGGACACCCGACTCGTAGCCGTGCAGCAGCTTCTCCTCGTCGTGGCGCTGGAGCGAGATGCACCAGCGTCGTGCGATGAAGAAGGCGATCACGGGTCCGATGAAGACCGCGGCCCTCATGAAGTACGTGATCTGGTTGATGCTCAGGTGCAGCTTGATCGCGATGATGTCGTTGCCGCCCGCGGCCCAGGCGAGGCCGTAGAAGGTCATCAGGGCGACCATCACCGCGGTCCGGGTCGGCGCGTTGCGCGGACGCTGCAGGAGGTGGTGCTCCCGCTTGTCGCCGGTCACCCACGACTCGATGAACGGCAGCAGCATCAGGATCACGAGGAACATCGGCGGCGCGATCAGGATCGGCA
The DNA here is from genome assembly GCF_040191335.1 of Nocardioides sp. YIM 152588. NCBI lineage: Bacteria > Bacillati > Actinomycetota > Actinomycetes > Propionibacteriales > Nocardioidaceae > Nocardioides > Nocardioides sp. YIM 152588. The sequence continues at coordinate 49,385 of NZ_JBEGDJ010000012.1, forward strand.
GCATGACGTTCCAGGACACGGTGTGACCCCACAGGTGGGTCTCCCACGCCGGGATGATCCGCAGCAGGCCGTCGGGCCAGCCCATGTACCAGTCGGGCTGCGAGCCGGCGGTCACCTTCGACGGGTCGTAGGGGCCGAGCTTCCACACGTTGTTGATGGAGAAGAGTCCGCCCATCAGCGCGGTCACGCCGAACACGATGAAGAAGAAGCCGCCCGCCTTGGCCATGTAGACCGGGAGCATCGGGTAGCCGACCACGTTCTCCTGGGTACGGCCGGGGCCAGGCCACTGGGTGTGCTTGTGGTACACGAGCAGCAGCATGTGGGCCGCGATCAGCGCGAGCAGCAGGCCCGGGATGAGCAGGATGTGCATCACGTAGAAGCGCGGGATGATCGAGTCACCCGGGAACTCGCCGCCGAAGAGGAAGAACGACATGTAGGTGCCGACCACGGGGGTCGCCTTCATGAAGCCGTCCGCGGCCCGGACGCCGGTGCCCGAGAGCAGGTCGTCGGGGAGCGAGTAGCCGGTGAAGCCCTCGATGGTGCCGAGCAGCAGCAGCAGGCAGCCGATCAGCCAGTTGACCTCGCGCGGCTTGCGGAACGCGCCGGTCAGGTAGACGCGCAGCAGGTGGATCATCATCGAGGCGATGAAGATCATCGCCGCCCAGTGGTGCATCTGCCGCATGAGCAGGCCGCCACGGACGTCGAACGAGATGTCCAGCGTCGAGGCGAAGGCCGCGGACATGTGCACACCGCGCAGCGGGCTGTAGCTGCCGTTGTACTGGACCTCGGCCATGCTCGGGTCGAACCACAGCGTGAGGAACACACCGCTCAGCAGCAGGACGACGAAGCTCCACAGAGCGACCTCGCCGAGCATGAAGGACCAGTGGTCGGGGAAGACCTTGCGCAGGTTCTTCTTCATCGCCGAGCCGAGGCCCAGGCGCTCGTCCGCCCAGTTGGCGACGACGCCCGCGGCCTTGCTGCTCTTGGCCGGCGTGGCGGGCTCGGTGCCGTTCGTCGCGGCCACCTTGCTCATGTCAGAAACGGTCATAGTAGTCACGCTCCCAGAAGCTCGGGCCGACCGGCTCGTCGAAGTCGCTCTGCGCGACCAGGTAGCCCTCGTCGTCCACCGCCAGCGGCAGCTGGGGCAGCGGCCGGCCGGCGGGGCCGAAGACGACCTTGCCCGAGTCGGCCAGGTCGAACGTGGACTGGTGGCAGGGGCAGAGCAGGTGGTGCGTCGTGCGCTCGTTCAGCGAGATCGGGCAACCGACGTGGGTGCAGATCTTGGAGTACGCCACGATGCCGTTGACGCTCCAGTTCTCGCGGCTGCCGCCGTCGGCGGTCCGGCCGGGCTTGATGTCCGCCGGGTCCATCCGGAGCAGGATCAGCGAGGCCTTCGACTTGTGCACCTGGAGGTTGATGCCCTCGACGTCCTCGGGGTCGACCAGGTAGCGCTCGGGGTTGAACAGCACCTCCGGCTGGGCGTTGACCAGGTCGCCGATCTCGAGGTCCGAGGCGAGGATCGGCGTGCCGATCGCGTCGCGCGCGACCCGCATCAGCGGCACCGTGGTGCCGTCGACGGTCTTGCCGCCCTGGCCCCAGATGGTGTGCTCCAGCGCGTCGCCGGGCAGCGGGCCCAGGTCGCGCAGCATCACGACCGCCGGGAGGCCGAGGAGGCCGACCGCGCCGAGCATCGAGTTCCGGATCAGCGGGCGCCGGCCGATGCCGGACTCCGCGCCGCCGGTGCTGAGCGCCGCCAGGCTGGCCTCGCGGTCCTCGTCGGAGGAGCGGGCGGGGTGGCGCATCTCCACGATCTCGTGGTCGGCCATGAGCTTGCGGGACCAGTGGATGACGCCGATGCCGATGAACATCAGGGCCAGGCCCAGGCAGGTGCCGAGTGCCATCGTGGACGCGCCGAAGCCGGCGACGATGGTCCAGTCGTCCTCGACGTCGAGGGCGAAGTAGGAGACCAGGAAGAGGACCGTGAACAGGGCGGACAGGCCGAAGAAGCTCGCCACCTGCCGCTCGGCCCGCTTCTCCGCCTTGTCGTCGACGTCGGTCGGCCGCCACTGGTGCTCCGGGAGTCCCGGATCCGCGATCGGGTCCGGGACGGCCGGCACCGCGGCGGTGTCGTGGTCGTGTACGTCGGTCACGCCTGCGCCTCGTCCTTCTTCTTGCTCGAGCGTGTGGTGTGGGCGGCGATCCAGATCGCGAACGCGACCGGGACGCCGAGGCCGATGAGCCAGGCGGTGATGCCCTCGCTCACGGGACCGAGGCTGCCGAAGCTGAAGCCGCCGTACCCGGGCTGCTCGTCGAGCGTGTTCAGGTAGGCGATGACGGCCTTCTTGTCCTCCGGCGGGATGTTGCCGTCGGAGAAGGTGTCCATCGACTGCGGGCCGGTCAGCATGGCCTCGTAGATGTGCTTGGAGTCGACGCCGCGGATCTTCGGGGCGTAGCCGCCGCGCGGCATCGCGCCGCCGGAGCCCTCGAAGTTGTGGCACGCGGTGCAGTTGGCGAGGAAGATCTGGCCGCCGCGGACCACGAGCTCCTCGAGCTCGTCCTCGTCCATGCCCTCGGTGGAGTAGAGCTCCTCGTCGGGGATGGCCGGGCCGGTGCCGAGCGAGTCGACGAAGGCGGCGAGCGCCTCGATCTCGGCGTCGGAGTAGACGACCTCCTTGCGCGGCGCCTGGGAGCCGGGCTGGGCCATCGGCATCCGGCCGGTGCCGACCTGGAAGTCGACGGCGGCGGCGCCCACGTCGGTGAGCGCGGGGCCGTACTGGCTGCCGCCCTGGGTGAGCACACCCTCACCGTTCTGGCCGTGGCAGAAGGCGCAGCCGACCAGGAAGAGCTCGCGGCCCTCCTGGATCAGCTCCTCGTCTGCGGCCGTGGCGGAGTCGGCCTGCGCCGGCGAGAAGGCGGCGTACAGGCCACCCGTCAGCAGGAGGCCGACCAGCAGCACCATCAGTCCGGCGATCGGGCCACGGCGATGCCGTGACAGGCGACCGGCGGAGCGGTTCAGAAGACGCACGTTCAGTCCTTGCGTGTCCGTGTCGGGGCGGGGCGGAGAGGGTTGGTCATCACTTGACCAGGTAGATCGTCGCGAACAGGCCGATCCAGACGACGTCGACGAAGTGCCAGTAGTAGGACACGACGATGGCGCTGACGGCCTGCTCGTGGGTGAACCGGCGCGCCAGGTAGGTGCGCCCGAGGACGAAGAGGAACGCGATCAGGCCGCCGGTCACGTGGATCCCGTGGAAGCCGGTGGTCAGGTAGAACATCGTGCCGTAGGCGTCGTGCGGGATGGTGACACCCTCGTGGATGAGCTCGGTGTACTCGAGCGCCTGGCCGCCGATGAACACGGCGCCCATGATGTAGGTGAGGATGAACCACTCGCGCAGGCCCCACTTGTTGACCTGGAACACCGAGCCGCTGCGGCCGACCTGGCCCCGCTCGGCCGCGAAGACGCCGAGCTGGCAGGTCAGCGAGGAGAGCACCAGGATCGTGGTGTTCGCCAGCGCGAAGGGCACGTTGAGCAGGGCGGTGTTCTCCGCCCACATGTCCGGGCTCACGGCGCGGATCGTGAAGTACGCGGCGAAGAGGGCCGCGAAGAACATCAGCTCGCTGGACAGCCAGATGATCGTGCCGACGGCGACCATGCTCGGTCGGTCGTGCTGGCCGTAGAGCCGGGAGGCAGGGAGAGAAGCCGTTGCTGAGGTCGCCACGGGCCTCATTATGGCGGTAGTCCGGATCGGCGGCACCCCACCCCCCTCCAAATGTGGCCTGAGAGCCACCTGAAGCGGGTCTGAGAAAGGGTGCGTTGCCGTCTACGGTTCCGCGCGGGCGCTGCGGTGAGTAGCATCCGGCGCGTGTCCTCCCCGAAGCCGCTGAAGGTGCTCGTGTACAGCGACGACGTGCACACCCGTGAGCAGGTCATCCTGGCGCTGGGCCGCCGCCCGCACCCGGACCTGCCCGAGGTGGAGTACGTCGAGGTCGCCACCGAGCCGGTCGTGATCCAGAACATGGACGCCGGTGGCATCGCCCTGGCGATCCTCGACGGCGAGGCCGTGCCCGCGGGTGGCATGGGCATCGCCAAGCAGCTCAAGGACGAGATCGACTCGTGCCCGCCGCTGCTCGTCCTCACCGGCCGGCCGCAGGACGCCTGGCTGGCCACCTGGTCGCGTGCGGACGCCGCGGTCCCGCACCCGCTCGACCCGATCCGCCTGGCGGAGGCCGTGGCGACGCTGCTGTCCTCGCGCGTGCCCGCGTGAGCGGCGCGACACCTCCGGCCGCTTCGTGGCCGGAGGTCCTCGGCGCGCTCGTCGCCGGCCAGGACCTGAGCACGGAGCAGGCCACCTGGGCGATGGGGGAGATCCTGGGCGGCGAGGCGACCGAGGCGCAGGTCGCCGGCTTCGCGGTCGGGCTGCGCGCCAAGGGCGAGAGCATCGAGGAGCTGACCGGGATCGTCGCGGCGATGCACGCCGCCGGCAACGCGATCACCGTCCCGGGGCGGCTGCTCGACGTCGTCGGCACCGGCGGCGACCGGTCGTTCTCGGTGAACATCTCCACCATGGCCGCGATCGTCGCGGCGGGTGCCGGCGCGACGGTGGTCAAGCACGGCAACCGCTCGGCGTCGTCGAAGTCCGGCTCCGCCGACGTGCTGGAGCAGCTCGGCGTCCGCCTCGACCTGGCCCCGGGCCGGGTGGCGGACGTGGCCGTGGAGTCCGGCATCACGTTCTGCTTCGCCGCGGCGTTCCACCCGGCGATGCGACACGCCGCCACGGTCCGTCGCGAGCTCGGGATCGGCACCACCTTCAACTTCCTGGGGCCGCTGTCGAACCCGGCCGGCCCGCAGGCCCAGGCGATCGGGTGCGCCGACGCCCGGATGGCCCCGGTGATGGCGGGTGTGTTCGCCCGCCGTGGCGTCGACGCGTGGGTCTTCCGCGGCGACGACGGGCTCGACGAGCTGACCACCACCACGACGTCGCAGGTCTGGGTGGCCCACCGGGGCGAGATCACCACCGCCGAGGTGGACCCGCGCGCGCTCGGCCTCGCCCCGGCGACGCCGGAGGACCTGCGCGGTGGCGACGCCGCCCACAACGCCGACGTCGTACGGCGTGTGCTCGCCGGCGAGAGGGGCCCGGTCCGCGACGCGGTGCTGCTGAACGCGGGCGCCGCGCTGGCGGTCTACGACGAGCCGGGCGCGCCGGTGATGGAGTCGCTGGCCCGCGGTCTCGAGCGCGCCGCCGCCGCGGTCGACTCCGGCGCGGCGGACGCGGCGCTCCAGCGCTGGGTCGCCGCCGCCTCCGCCTGACGCGCGAGTCGGCAGAAACTGACACGCGAGTCGGCACACACTGACACCGCAGACGTCACACTGACACCGCCCGTCACACGGGCGGTGTCAGTTTGTGCCGACTCGCGGAGCATCGGGCGCGCACAAACGCGGAGACGCGCTCGCGCCATCCGGGCTAGTCCAGCCCGAGGGAGAAGGCCGACTCCAGGTCGTGCCGGGAGTACGCGCGGTAGGCGATGTGGGTCTCGGTGTCCACGACGCCGGGCACCTTGTTGAGCTGGTCGGAGACCACGACGGCGATGTCCTCGTGGCGCCGGACCCGGACCAGGGCGATCAGGTCGATCTGACCGGTGACGGAGTAGACCTCGCTGACGCCCTCGAGCGCCGCGATCGCCTCGGCGACCTCCGGGATCCGGGCGGTCTCGGCGTTCACGAACACGATGGCGGTGATCATGTGGTCACTCTAGTGACGCTCGGGCCCCAGCGGTCCAGGTGGCGGCCGGCGCCGGTGACGGGGCAGGTCCACTCGCCCTCGACCTCGACGAGCCGGATCCCGGGGCGCTCGAGCCAGGCGAGGATCCGTTCGGACTCCTCGGCCGTCGCGGCCGGGGCGAGGGAGGGCAGCACGGTCTCGGCCGAGGCGCGCAGCCCGGCCACGTAGTCGCCCGCGTCGACGCCGCCGGGGATCACGCCGGCCGCGGCGAGCCGCCCGTGGCGCACCACGTGCACGGCCCACCGGCCGTCGTCCTCGCGCCGGGCGGCGACGATCTCCGGGCAGGCCAGGAGCGGCCCGAGGCGCTGGGTCCGGGCCGCTGCCCGGATGAAGGCCGCGAGCCGGTCGCGGTGGAGCGCGGCCTCCTCGAAGCGCTCCTCGGAGGCCAGCGCAGCGAGCTTGCGCTCGACGGCCTCGACCACCTCCTCGGGGCGCTCGACGACCGCGTCGCGGACCTGGCGCACCACCGCGCCGTAGGTGAGCGGGTCGACGCTGCCGTCGCAGGGGGCGAGGCACCGCCCCAGCTCGGCCAGGGCGCACGCGCTGCGGCTGGGTGACCGGCCGAGGCGGTCGCTGCACTGGCGCAGCGGGAAGACCTCGTGCAGCGTCGCGAGGCTGGCCTCGGCGGCGCCGCGCGAGGAGAACGGTCCGACGTAGTCGGCTCCGTCGTCGGCGATCCGGCGGACCAGCGACAGCCGCGGCCACGCCTCGCGGGTGAGCTTGAGGTAGGTCACCTTCTCCGGGTGGCGCGAGCGGCGGTTGTAGGGCGGCTTGTGCTCGGCGATCAGCCGCAGCTCGCGGACCTCCGCCTCCAGGGCCGTGGCGCACTCGATGCCGCGCACCGCCTCGGCGAGGCGCACCATCTCCCCGATCCGGGACCGGGTCTCGGAGGCCGTGAAGTAGGACCGGACGCGCTTGCGGAGGTCCTTGGAGGTGCCGACGTAGAGCACGCGGGAGCCGGCGTCGGTGAACAGGTAGACGCCCGGCGCGTGGGGGAGGTGGTCGGCGAGGTGCCGCTTGCGCCGCTGCGGCGCGGCCACCTTGGAGGAGTAGGACTGGAGCTCCTCGAGGGTGTGCACGCCGAGGCCGCCCAGGCGCCCGATCAGGCCGTGCAGGACGTCGACCGTGGCCCGGGCGTCGGCCAGTGCCCGGTGGTTCGGCGTCGTCGCCGAGCCGAACACGCGGGCCAGGGAGGAGAGCTTGTGGTTCCGGGACTCCTCGCGGCTGACGACGTGCCGTGCGAGCTTGACGGTGTCGAGCACCTCGAAGTCCGGCCAGGCCAGCCCCTCCTCGCGCGCGAAGTGCTGGAGGAACCCGACGTCGAACCGGGCGTTGTGGGCGACCAGGACGCTGCCGGCGGCGAACTCCAGGAACGCCGGCAGCGCGCTGCCGATCCTCGGCGCGTCCGCCACCATCGCGCTCGTGATCCCGGTCAGCACCGCGATGAACGCCGGGATCGGCTGGTGGGGGTTGACCAGTGTCTGGAACTCGCCGAGGACCTCGCCGCCGCGGACCTTGACCGCGCCGATCTCGGTGATCCGGTCGCCGTCGCCGACCGAGCCCCCGGTCGTCTCGAGGTCCACCACGCAGAACGTCACCCCGTGCAGCGCGCGGCCGAGGTCGTCGAACCCGCGCTGGTCCTCCCACCGCGGTCGGGTCGCTGCCTCGGGTGCGTGGGTGGTCATGCCGATCACGGTAGGACGGCGGGGCGACACAACCCGGGAGGCGTCCCGCGGGGGACGCCCGGCACGGCGGGCCCGTGCCGGCGCCCCTAGACTTCGCGGCATGCCTGAGCTTCCCGACGAGTCGCACCGGTGGCGTTGTGCTGGTTGCGGCAACCTGACGCGCTTCGACGTCGTCCGCACCCGCCGGACCACCGAGTTCTGGCACCTCGACCTCCCGGGCGAGCCCCAGGTCGAGGAGGCCGAGGTGCTGGCGGAGACGGTCGAGAGCGTGCGCTGCCGCTGGTGCGGGCGTGACGACGCGATCGAGACGGTCGTCCGCACCGACGCCTGAGGCGCCACCGCTCGTCGCCACCGCCCGTCGCGGCGGCCCGGTCCGCGCGTTGTGTCGGAGGGCCGCGCGAGCCTGACGCCATGACCACGATCGATTGCGACACGTGCGTGCTGCGCGGCCTGGCCTGTCACGACTGCGTCGTGACGGTGCTGCTCGGCCCGCCGCCCGAGCTGACCATCGACGACGAGGAGCAGCGCGCCCTCGACGTCCTCGCCGACTCCGGGTTGGTGCCGCCGCTGCGGCTGGTGCGCCCGGTCGAGGGCCCCGACGTGGAGTCCGCCTGAATCGCGCAATGTGAGATGTGTCTCACTTCGGCGAGCGTCTCGATTTGCCGCGTCGTCTTGGGCGAGCGGGCCGGGCCTGGCTATCCTGCCGGTTCAGGTGCTCGTGGAAGTGGGTCGACCGACCCGCGCGGGCACCGCGCTGAGTCTGGACCGTCCGCGGTCCGGAGCCGGGGAACCACAGGTTTTCTGGGGTGAGTCCCGCACGAGAGCGCGACACGCGTGGAGTGCGGGTAGGGCAGGTCGTGCCCGAACCCGACAGCTCACCCGGTAGGCGTACGACATGAAGGGGACCGCCAGCTCGTGCTGAACGCCCGCAACCGCATCACCGGAACGCTCGCCGCCCTCGCTGTCGCCGGATCCGTCGGCGTCGCCGTGACCGTGTCGCAGAGCCCGGCCCAGGCGGAGCCCGACATCGACACCGTGCGCGACCGCGTCGAGTCCCTGCTGCACGAGGCCGAGCAGGCCTCCGAGCGCTACAACGACGCGAAGATCGAGCTCGACGAGCTCAACGCCGAGCTGGAGTCCCTCAAGGCGGACCAGAAGCGTCAGGGCGACGTGCTCGACGGTGTCCGCACCGACGTGCGCGAGGCGATGATCGCCCAGTACCAGGGCCAGACCCTCGGTGCCGCCGGCGAGCTGCTCGAGTCGGACTCCGACGGCTTCCTCACCCAGCTGTCGACGCTGTCCACCGTCAGCGACCTCCAGGACTCCCTGCTCTCGGCCTACGGCGACGAGCTGAAGGCCTACAACATCCGCCGCGCCCAGACCGCGGACCGCCGCGACCGGATCGCGACGCTCGAGAGCCGGCTCGACAAGGAGAAGGCGAGCGCGAACGACAAGCTCGCCGACGCCGAGGACCTGCTCGACGAGCTCGAGGCCGAGGAGCGCGCGGCGGTGCTCTCGCGCTCCAGCGAGCCGCGCACCGTGCCGACGACGACCACCGCGCAGGTGCCCGCGTCCGGGCGCGCCTCCGCGGCGCTGTCCTACGCCATGGCGCAGGTCGGCAAGGCCTACGTCTACGGTGCGGCCGGCCCGAGCGCCTTCGACTGCTCCGGCCTGACGATGATGGCCTGGGCGCAGGCCGGCGTCTCCCTGCCGCACTCCTCGAGTGCGCAGTTCAGCAGCGGCACCCGGATCTCGGAGAGCCAGCTGCAGCCGGGCGACCTGGTCTTCTACTACAGCCCGATCAGCCACGTCGGCATCTACATCGGTGGCGGCAACATCGTGCACGCCGCGAACCCGGGCACCGGCGTCCGGGTCGCGCCCCTGCACTCGATGCCGTACGTGGGTGCGGTCCGTCCGGGCTGACGCCCCGCGTCGCTCGCGCCGGCCGCTGATCCGGCCGGCGGTCGGCGGGGTGGTCCTCGCCGCCGTGGTGGCGACGGGCTGCACCGACCCGTACGTCGCTCCGACGCCCACGCCGTCGGCCGGCGGCCGCGACGAGGACGCCGCGGCCGCGACCGTGGCCGCGCTCGGGAGCGCGCTCGCGGCGGGGGACCGCGCCGGCGCCGCCGACCTCGGTGCCAACCGCCGCGCCGGCCGCCGCCTCGCGGCCGCGGCGGGCAACGTCGTGCGGGCCGACATGGCCGACGTCGGCGTCCGGTACCTGGGCGCGAGCGGTGCCCCGGACGCCCTCGGCCGCTGGACCGCGACCATGCAGGTGACGTGGCGCTACCGCGGCTTCGACGACGGGGTCGCCCGCCGCGAGGTCGAGGTGGGCCTCGCCGCCGACTCCCGCAGCATCACCCACGTGGGCGGTGGCCGCGAGGCGACGCCGCTGTGGCTGGCCCGCCGCCTCGTCGTGGCCCGCGGTCCGAGCCACCTGGTGCTCGCCGAGGGCAGCCGTGCCGGTCTCGGCCGGCTGGCCCGCCTCACCCGCGTCGCCGCGCGCCAGGTCGCGGCCGTGCTCGGCGGCGCGCCGCGGATCGTGGTGGAGGCTCCGGCGTCCTCGGCCTCGCTGCACCGCGCCCTGGGCGCCGACCCGCCGCTCTACGCGGAGGTCGCGGCGGTCACCGCCCCGGTGGACGGCTCGCTCGCCGCCGACGCGCCCGTGCACGTGCTGATCAACCCGGGCGTCTTCTATCCCCTCGGCGAGCTGGCCGCGCAGGTGGTGGTGACCCATGAGGGGGTGCACGCCGTGACCCGGGCGCCGCTCGCCGTGGGCGCGCCGCTGTGGCTGGTGGAGGGCTTCGCCGACTACGTCGCGCTGCGCGACGTCGATCTGCCCTACCGGCGTACGGCGGGCCAGGTGATCGAGCGCCTGCGCGCGGACGGACTGCCGGACCAGCTGCCGACCCAGGCCGACTTCACCGGCTCGGCCGAGCACCTGGGCGCCCAGTACGAGGCGGCCTGGCTGGCCTGCGTCACGATCGCCGACCGCAAGGGCGAGGAGGCGCTGGTGGAGCTCTACCGCCAGGTGCTCGACGGGCGCCCGCTGGAGGCCGCGCTGCGCCGGACCACCGGTTGGAGCACCGAGCGGCTCACCGACGCCTGGCGGGCCCGGCTGGCCGCGCTCGCCGGCCTGTCAGAGTAGGGACGTGAGCACGGACGAGCAGGCGTCGGCCGCAGTCGGCGATCGGGCCGCGGGCGGCCCGCGCCCAGCCGGCCGGGTCGCGGCCGTGACGCTGGCCGTCGGTGCTGTCGCCTTCGTGGCGCTGGCCGCCTGGCTGGTGCCCTGGCAGCCCGTCCCGGGCGGGACCCCGGCGCCGGTCCCGGCCGACAGCGTCTTCACGGCCGCCCAGATCGACCGGGCGGAGTCCTACGCGACGTGGGCGCGGGTCTGGTCGTGGAGCGGCCTCGCCGTCTCCCTCGTGGTGGCCTGCTGGCTCGGGTTCAGCCGGACCGGCCGCCGGTGGGCGGGTCGCGTCCCCGGCCGCTGGTGGCTCCGGGTCGTGCTGCTCGTGGCCGCCGTCTCCCTCGCCGGTTGGGTGGCGACCGCGCCGTTCCGGATCGGCCTCCGGAGCCTGCAGCTGCGGGAGGGCCTGGCCACCTCCTCGTGGGGCGCGTGGGCCCGCGACCAGCTGGTGTCGGAGGCGGTGACGGTCGCGGTGACCTCGTTCGCCCTGGTGCTCGCGGTCGGCTGCGCCCGCCGCTGGCGCGCCGCGTGGCCGGCGGTGCTCGCGGCCGTGCTGGGGGTGGCCGTGCTGCTCGGCTCCTACGCCTACCCCGTGCTGATCGAGCCCCTGTTCAACTCCTTCGAGCCGCTGCCCGCGGGGCACCTGCGTTCGGCGATCCTCGACCTGGCCGACCAGGAGGGCGTGGCGGTGGACGACGTGCTGGTCGCCGACGCCTCGCGCCGCACGACGGCGCTCAACGCCTACGTCTCCGGCTTCGGCGACACCCGGCGGGTGGTCGTCTACGACAACCTCGTCGACCAGCGTCCCGAGGACGAGGTGCTCTCGGTGGTCGCGCACGAGCTGGCCCATGCCGGGCACGACGACGTGCTGGTCGGCACCGTCCTCGGGGTCGCGGGCGTGGTGGCCGGGACGGGCCTGCTGGCGCTGCTGCTGCTCGGGTGGGAGCGGCGCGGCGTGGTGCGGCTGCGCGACGGGACCGCGGTGCCGGCGGTGCTGGCGCTCGTCGCGGTGGCCGGAGTGGTGGCGGCGCCCGTGCAGAACGGGATCAGCCGCGAGGTCGAGACGCGCGCCGACGTGGTGGCGCTGCGCACGACGGGGGACTCGGCGTCGTTCGTCGCGCTGCAGAAGGAGCTGGCGCTGGCGAACCTGTCGGACCCGACGCCGCCGCGGATCTCCCAGTGGTGGTTCGGATCGCACCCGACGGTGCTGGAGCGGGTCGCGCTGGCCTCCCGGATCGGTGGCGCCGGCGCGACCCGCCGATGATCACGGGGTGGTCGGGGTGGTGGCCTCGTCGAGCTTGTCGGCCGAGTCGCTGAAGATCTGGTTGAGGCCGTCGCCGAGGAGCCCCGCGCCGACGATGAGGGCCAGCGCGATGAGCGCCACCAGCAGGCCGTACTCGACGGCCGAGGCGCCACGGTCGGAGCGCGCGTAGCGGCTCACCAGCAGAGCCTGAAGGTACTGCACCATGGGTGCCTCCTGAATGTTCTCGTGAATGGAGCGTTGTCCCCGGGGGGATAGGTCCCCGACGTTTCCACTCTGGACCGAGAGCACCCGTCAGCGGATCGGGAGATCGTCTTCGACGCGCTAGTCAGTTCTGACCAGCGAACCCGGGCGGGGTCCCAGCGCGGCTCAGCGCGCGGAGGGCTGCACGGTGGAGAGCAGGCCGATCCGCATCGCGGTGACCAGCGCCTGGGCGCGGTTGGCCGCGCCGAGCTTCTGGTAGATCCGCGCGATGTGCGACTTCGTCGAGGACTCCGAGAGGAAGAGGTGCTGGCCGATCGAGGCGGCGTTGAGCCCCTCGGCGAGGAGCAGCAGCACCTCGTGCTCGCGCTCGGTGAGCGCCGTCGACTCGCCCGACTGCCGCCGCATCATGGCGCCGACGAGGCCGGCGCAGACGAAGGCCCGCGGCGAGACCGACGCGTGCCGGGTCGCCTTGATCACCTCGGTCGCGGGGGCGTCCTTGCCGACGAAGCCGGAGGCGCCGGCCTGCATCGCCGCGAAGATCTGCTCGTCGCCGGAGTGCATGGTCAGCACGACCAGGCCGACCGTGTCGCTCTGCCGCCGCAGCGTGCGGACGACGTCGAGGCCGGTGCCGTCCTGCAGCTGGAGGTCGGTGACCACCACGTCCGGCTGGAGCTCCTGGGCCGCGGCGATCCCCTCGGCAACGGTGGCGACCGTGGCCGCCACCGACATGTCGGGCTCGAGGTCGAGCACCACTCCCAGGCCGTTGCGGATCAGCTCGTGGTCGTCGATCAGCAGCACCTTGATCGGTCGGTCGGCCATCGATCCTCCTGGTCAGCCGGCGGGTACGAGCTGCGGACGCAGCGTCACGGAGACGGTCAGTCCCCGGCTGGCATTGTCCCTGACGGACAGGTCGGCGCCGATCAATCTTGCACGTTCCCGCATGATCGTCAGGCCGTGCGAGTCCGTCCGGCCGGTCTGCAGCCCGACGCCGTCGTCGGTGACCGTGATCCGCGCGTACGGCGGGGAGACGTGGCAGAGCACCTCGATGCAGTGCGCGCGGGAGTGCTTGACGGCGTTGTTGATCGCCTCCTGCGCGATCCGGAACAGCTCGGCCTCGACCTCCGGGCGCAGGCGCGCGGGCTGCTCCTCGAGGCGGACCTGGATCGCGATCCCCGACGCCTCGGACAGGTGGCGCGCCACGCCGCTGATCGCCGCGCCGAGGCTCTCGTTCTCGCCGATGCTGGTGCGCAGGTTGGTGACGGACTGGCGCACCTCGGCCACGACCCGGGTCACCCGGTCGCGCAGGGCGGTGAACTGGGCGGCCTGCGTGTCGTCGGCCGGCCGGGCCGCGAGCGCGTCGACGATGTAGCCGATCGACGCGATGTCCTGGGCGACGCCGTCGTGCATCTCCCGGGCGAGGCGCTGGCGCTCGTCGGCCGTCGCGGCGTCGCGGAACTGGGCGAAGAGCAACGCGGTGTCGAGCCGTACGACGGCGGCGGACAGGCTCGCGCGCACCTGCTCGAGCCCGGCCTCGTCGAGGTCGACCTCGCTGTCGCCGGGCAGCAGGCCGGCGACGACGGCCTGGTCACCGGCGGGGAACGCGAACCCGCCGTCGGTCAGCACCGCCCGCCCGCGGGCACGCGCGTCGTGGGCGAGGGTCTCGCACACGGCGGAGTCGGCCGGCGTCGCCGTCGCGGCCGCGGCGATCGGGGTCAGCCCGTCGCCGCGCGGGACGAAGAGGAACTGGGTGCGCGTGGGCACCATGTCCCCGAGCTCGGCGAGGAGCCCGCCGCCGAGCGCGGCCGGGTCCAGGCCGGAGCTGAGGTTGCCGGACAGCCCGATCAGCTGCCGGAACAGGTGCTGGGCGTCGCGGTACGGGCGAAGCGGGTCGGTCTCCCGGGGCACGTCCGCGACGGTCGCGCTCGCGACCAGGCTGAGGCCCACGCCCGCGGCGGACCAGGTGAAGATGGCGACCGCCTGCTCCGGGGTGACGGTCTGCCACCACAGCAGCCCGAGCCCGACCACGACGACGACCTCGACCAGCACCGTGCGCACCATCGTCCGCAGGCCCAGCAGCATGGTCGCGAAGAGCGCCGGCGCGAGCAGCGCGGCGAGCACGCTGGTGGAGGCGTCCATGCCGAGCGCGCAGAGCGCGCCGACCGCGGCCGCCTCGGTGGCCGGACCGAACATCAGCTGCGGCGCGCGCAGCAACGGCGTCAGCACCTGGTGCAGCCAGAGCACCCCGAGGCCGATCACCGCGAGCAGCACGTTCGGGGCGGGTGCCCACAGCACCTGGGCCCCGATGGCCATCAACGTGAAGAGTCGGGCCGCCGAGACGACGAGGAGCGCTTGGTGGTTCGGCATAGGGCTACAGGTTGAGGGTGCGGTACATGTCGAGGGCGGCCGGGCCGATCACGACCACGAGGAGGCACGGGAGGATGCAGGCGACCAGAGGCATCATGATCTTCACCGGAACCTGCCGAGCGCGGGCCTCAGCATACTGGCGGCGCTTGACCCGCATCTCGGCGGCCTGGGTCCGCAGCACCGTCGCGATGGAGATGCCGAACGCGTCGGTCTGGATCATCGCGCTGACGAAGGACTTCAGCTCGTCCACGTCGGTCCGCTCGGCGAGCCGCCGCAGCGCGTCGGCGCGGCCGGTGCCGAGCTGCATCTCGCGCAGCACGCGCGCCAGCTCCTCGGAGAGCGGGCCCTGGGTGTTCCGCGCGACCTGCAGCAGCGCGGCGTCGAAGCCCAGCCCCGCCTCGACGCTGATCGCGAGCAGGTCGACGGTGTCGGCGAGCGCGGCGCGGATGGCCTCGCTGCGGTGGTGTCCCTTGTTGTAGAGGTACATCTCGGGCAGGAGGAACCCGATCGCGACGCAGGCGAGGGGCGCGGCGACGAGCACGGTGACCGAGGCGTCGACCAGCGCGCAGTAGCCGAGGCCGGCGATCGGCAGTGCCACCGCGCCGGCGACCTTGAACGCCAGGATGGTGTCGACGGACCAGTCGTGCGGGTTGCCGGCGACGTCGAGGCTGCGCCGGAGGCGCTCGGCCTTGTCCATCCCGGTGAGCCGGCGCCCGAGCCGGGCGCACCGGTCGTGGAACGGGGCGACGACCCGCTCGACGAGGGGACGGTCCACCTCCCGGCGTACCTCCTCGGACCGGGTGGGGGAGTCCGTGAGCGCGTCCAGGGCCCGGGTCACTGGGTCGACGCGGCGGGCGCCGGCCAGCCCGATCCCGCCCAGCAGGAGCGCGGCGCCGATCAGCACGATCGCGGCGGTCAGCACGATCAGACCTCCACTCGGATCATGCGGCTCATCCAGAACACCCCGAGTGCCAGCCAGAAGGCGGACCCGACCAGCATCGCGATGCCGACCGGGTCGGTGAAGAGCGGCTCGAGGTAGGACCGGTTGGTCACCAGCTGGAAGGTGAAGAAGCCGACCGGGAGCGCGGTCAGGATGTAGGCCGAGTACTTCCCCTCGGCGGCGAGCGAGTGCACCTGCCGGCGCAGGTAGTCGCGCTCGCGCATCGTGTCCGCGACGGTGGTGAGCAGCTGGGCGAGGTTGCCGCCGACCTGGCGCTGGATCCGGATCGCCATCACGACCCAGGCGAAGTCCTTGCTCTCGAACCGCAGCGCCACGCTCTCGAGGGCGTCCTCCAGCGAGACCCCGATGCGGGTCTCGACCTGGACCCGCTTGAACTCCGAGGCGATCGGGTCGGGACCCTCGCGGACGATCACGTCGACCGCCTGGCCCAGCGACATGCCGACGGAGAGGGCGCCGGCCATCAGCTGCAGCGTCTCGGGCAGGGCGGCGTTGAAGGCGCGGGCCCGCTGGGTGGCCCGCCAGCGCAGGTACGCCGAGGGCAGCACGGCCCCGGCCGCGACGAACAGCAGCGCCACCACGGCGCTGCCGCGGCCGACGAGGAGCCCCAGGGCGCCGCCGCCGAGCGCCACGCCGACGTGCGCGACCAGCCACTCGGCGCTGTTCATCTCGCTGCCGGCCGCGGTGAGCAGCCGGGTCAGCCGGGCGTCGAGCGACCTGTTGCGCTGCAGGACGCCGGCGGCGAGCGTGCGCGCCGGCCGGCGTGCCGACGGTGCGCTGCGGTGGCTGCCGGCGGCACCGGACGCGGCCGCGTACGCCGAGATCCGCTCGTCCACCGACATCGGCGTCGGGCGGCCGGGGACGAGCAGCACCGCCACGACCAGCGCGCCCAGGCCGAGGACCGCCGTCCCGGCGTACAGCAGCCAGGGGGCGCTCTCGAGGCCCGTCACAGCCACTCCGACCGGAACAGCGCCGGGTCCACGGCGACGTTCTGCGCGGCGATCTTGTCGAGGAACCCGGGGCGCAGCCCGGTCGGGCGCAGCTGGCCCAGGGCGCGTCCGGAGTCGTCGAAGCCGGCGCCGGTGTCGAAGACGAACAGGTCCTGGAGGGTGATCGCGTCGCCCTCCATCCGCTCGACCTCGGTGATGTGGGTGATCCGCCGGCTGCCGTCCTTGAGCCGGACCTGGTGCACGATCAGGTCGACGGCGGAGGCGATCTGCTCGCGGATGGCGCGGATCGGCAGGTCCATCCCGGCCATCATCACCATCGTCTCCAGCCGGGACAGCGCGTCGCGGGGGCCGTTGGAGTGCAGGGTGCAGATGGAGCCGTCGTGGCCGGTGTTCATGGCCTGCAGCATGTCCAGCGCCGACGCGTCGCGGACCTCGCCGACGACGACCCGGTCCGGCCGCATCCGCAGGCTGTTGCGGACCAGGTCGCGGATGGAGACCTCGCCCCTGCCCTCGATGTTGGAGGGGCGCGACTCCAGCCGCACGACGTGCCCCTGGGTCAGCTGGAGCTCGGCGGCGTCCTCGATGGTGACGATCCGCTCGTCGGCCGGGATGAACGACGAGAGCACGTTGAGCGTGGTGGTCTTGCCGGCTCCCGTGCCGCCGGAGACGACGACGTTGAGGCGCCCGTGGATGCAGGCGTGGAGGAAGTCGGCGGTGGCGGCCGTCAGGGTGCCCGAGTCGATCAGGTCCTGGACGGTGAGCGGGTTGGCGGAGAACTTCCGGATGGTCAGCGCGGACCCGTCGATCGCCAGCGGCGGCACGATCGCGTTGACGCGGCTCCCGTCGGGGAGGCGTGCGTCGACCATCGGGCTGGCCTCGTCCACGCGCCGCCCCATCCGGGAGACGATCTTGTCGATGGTGCGGCGCAGGTGCGCCTCGTCGGAGAAGTGGGCCTCGGCCTTCACCAGGCGCCCGCGGCGCTCCAGCCAGACGTCGTCGTGGCCGTTGACCATGATCTCGGAGACCTCGGGGTCCCGCAGGTACGGGTCGATCGGCCCGAAGCCGAGGATCTCGTCGCTGATCTCGCTCGTCACCCGTGCCCGGTCGGCGTTGCTGAGCGGGTGGTCCTGGGCGGCGAGCACGCTGGTCAGCACGGTGCGCACGCGCTGGTCGAGCTCGGCCGGCTCGAGGTTCTGGTCGTAGAGCTGGGGGCCGAGCTGGGCAAGCAGCTCGGCGTGGACCCCGGTCTTCAGGTCGTTGATCCGGTCCGCCCCCTGGCCGGCCAGGACCCGGCGCTGGGCCGACCGGTTCTCGGTGCCGCCCGTGGCCGCCGCCGCGGCGCGCGCGGAGAGCGGTTGGGCGGTGATGGCGACCGGCGCGGCGGGCGCCGCCTGAGGCGTGAGGGCCGCCGAGGGTGCCGCCGCGGGTGCCGCCGCGGACTGCCCGGCGACGCCGAGCGGGTCCTCCACCGCCGCCTGGGGGAGCGGCCCGTCGAGCGGGTCCGTCGCGGGGCCGGCGACCGGCGCGTCGGCGTGGGCCGGGGGCGCGGCGGGGCCGGCCGGCGTCGTACCGGCCTCGTCGGGCTCGGTCGCGGCCTGCTGGCCGGCGACGCTGCGTCGTGCGGCCTCGAGCCGCTCGGACAGGGTGGCCATCAGTTCCTCCCGCGGCGGAACAGGCCGCGCGCCCGGGCGGCGTCACCGGTGCCGGCGCCGGCTCCGGCCCCGGCCAGCGGCTCGCCGATCAGGGCCGCGGCCAGGTTCAGGTAGGCCTGGCTCGCCTGGTGGCCGGGCTTCTGGGCCACGATCGGCGTGCCGGCGTTGGTGGCGGCGGCGACGTCGACGGCCGTGGCGATCTGGGCGCTCACCGGCATGTCCAGGATCGCCTCCACCTTCTCGACCGTGATCCCGACGGCGTCGTCGGCGCGGTTGAGGAGGAGGTGGCGGTGGCCGCGCGCGATGGAGAGCATGTCCATGGTCTCGAGCGCGACCTTGACGTTCTTCAGGGTCGGCACGTCGAGCGTGGCGACGACGACGCACTCGTCGGTCTCGTCCAGCGCGGTCAGCGTGGCGTCGTCGAACGACGGCGAGGTGTCGATCACGACGAAGTCGAACCCGTCGCGCAGGGTGCGCAGGATCCGGGAGATGAGCAGCGGGGAGATCCGCTCGCGGACGTCCGGGTGGGCCGGCGCGGCGAGGACCTCCAGCCCGCTGTCGTGGTGGCTCAGCAGCCCCTCGAGCATCGCCAGGTCGACCGAGTTCTCCGAGCCGATCGCCTGCTCGATCGAGCGCGTGGGGAACATCTGCATCGTGATCGCGACGTCGCCGAAGGCGAGGTCGAGGTCGACGAGGCAGACCTTGCGCGCGCCGTCGTCGGCGAGGGTGAGTGCCAGGTTCACCGACGACGTGGTCTTGCCGACGCCGCCCTTGGGGGAGAAGACCGTGACGATCCTGCCCCGTTCGGCGTCGTCGGTGATGCCGCGCAGCGCGCGGTGCAGCTGGTTGGCGCGCTCGATGGCGCCGGCCAGCATCGCGTGGTCGTCGGTGGTGACGACGTCCCGCACGCCGGCCTGCATGGACCGGGTGAGCACGGTGGTGTCGAGGGTCTGGCGGACCAGCACGACGCTGACCGCCGGCCGGGTGATCCGGAGCAGCTCGGCGACCGAGAAGGCGACCTCCAGGCCGACGGAGGGGCCGAGGACGACCCCGTACTCGTCGCTGCGCTGGTCCAGCCAGGCGAGCATGCCGTCGACGGTGGCGACGACGTGGGAGCCGGCGGGCAGGGCCCGCTGCAGCAGTGGGACGACGGCCGAGTCGGCCTCGACGATGACGGGCATCTGTGACTCCTCAGTCGAAGAGGTTGGCGTCGGTGACGCCCTCGTCGGGCTTGACCTTGCTGCCGTCGTTGAGCAGCGCGACGGAGAGCGCGCCGACGGACTCGGCGAACCGCACCTTCTCCGCCTCCCGCTGGGTCACGGCGACGGTGAGCAGCGAGCGGAGGTCGTCGTTGCGGACCTCCGTCTGGGCGGCCGGGTCCGTGGGCACCGCAGTGCTCGCACCGAAGGCCAGCACCGTGACCCGGCCGAGCAGCGTCCGGGTGGACTCCGTCGGCTGGGTGAGGAAGACCGCGACCTCCGCGCCGGGGCGGATGAAGTCGCCGACGCGTGCGGCGTCCTCGACGGCGATCGAGATCGCGAGCTTGTCCTCCGGGATGGGCAGGCTCGCCGCGGCCTCCACGTCGTCGGCGCCGCCGAACTTGAGCGGGATCAGCTGCTCGCCGGGGTAGAGCGTGGTCAGCGCGACCGTGCCGCGCAGGTCGGCCGCCGAGGTGCTGGCGTCCGGGAGCAGCTGCGCGCGGGTGACGTCCGACAGCCGGACCTTCCCGACCTCGATCGCATCGTCGATGCTCTCGCCCGGCAGGATCCGCTCGGTGGCGGTGAGCACCTCCACGGTGTCGTACTGCTCCGCCGCGCGGGCGTCGGCGCCCTGCGCGTAGACGAAGACGAGTGCGACGCCGCAGGTGGCGATCACCGCCGCCACGACCAACAACAACCTTCGACGGTCCATCAGAGCCCTCCCCGCTCCCCATGGCCACACGGAGGCGAGCCCCCGTGCTGTCCCCCAACAATCCCGAGGCAGCAACCCCAGGATTGGTTAAATCACTGCCCTCCCGGCAGCAGGGCGAGGCTAACCGCTGGTAGCGACACGGGTGACGAAAATCGCGAAAAGGGGCGGATGGGGCGGTTGTGACCGCTAGGTGCTAGGCGCTAGAGGTAGAGCGCCGCGATCTCGTCGCGGCACTCGCGCATCACGACGTTGCGCTTCAGCTTGAGGCTGGGGGTGATCTGCCCGGCGTCCTCGGTCCAGTCCTCGGGGAGGATGGTGAACTTGCGGATCGACTCGGCCTTGGAGACCGCGAGATTGGCGTCGTCGACCGCGGCCTGGATCTCGGCCCGCAGGTCGGGGTCGTCCACATGGGCCGAGAACGGGCCGGACAGGTGGTGCTGCTCGGCCCAGACCTCGTAGGCCTCCGGGTCGATCGTCACGAGGGCGCCGATGAAGGGCTGCCCGTCGCCGACGACCAGGCACTGGCTGACCAGGTGATGGGCCCGGACCCGGTCCTCGAGCACGGCGGGCGCCACGTTCTTGCCGCCCGCGGTCACCAGGATCTCCTTCTTGCGGCCGGTGATCCGCACGAACCCCTCGTCGTCGATCTCGCCGACGTCGCCGGTGTGGAACCAGCCGTCCGCGCCCAGCACCTGGGCGGTCTCGTCCGGCGCGTTCCAGTAGCCCCGGAAGACCTGGCCGCCGCGGAAGAGCAGCTCGCCGTCGTCGCTGACCCGCACCGCCGTGCCCGGCAGCGGCCGCCCCACCGTGCCGATCCGCTGCGCGTCCGGCAGGTTGACGGTCAGCGCCCCCGTGGTCTCGGTGAGCCCGTAGCCCTCCAGGACGTTGAGCCCGATGCCGCGGTAGAAGTGCCCCAGCCGCTCGCCGAGCGGGGCGCCACCGGAGATGACGTAGCGGCAGTTGCCGCCGAGCGCGGCGAGCAGGCGGCGGTAGACGAGGCGTGCGAAGAGGGCGCGCTGCGCGCGCAGCCGCACCGGGGTCCGGCCGCCGTCCATCGCCCGGGACGTCGCGATGGCGACCTCGACGGCCCGGTCGAAGATCCGCCCCTTGCCGTCCGCGGCGGCCCGCTGCGAGGCGGTGTTGAAGACCTTCTCGAAGACCCGCGGCACGCCGAGGATGAACGTCGGCCGGAACGCGTCGAGCGAGGCGAGGAGGTTCTTGATGTCGGCGCTGTGGCCGAGCCGGGTGCGCGACTTCACCGCGCCGATCTGGATGATCCGGGCGAAGACGTGGGCCAGCGGGAGGAAGAGCAGCGTGGCCGCCTCCTCGTCCTCGAACAGCTCGTGCAGCTGGTCCACCGCGACCGCGAGCTCGGTCTCGAAGTTGCCGTGCGTGAGGATGCAGCCCTTCGGCCGCCCCGTCGTGCCCGAGGTGTAGATGAGGGTGGCCGCGTCCTCCGGGCCGGCCGCGACGCGCCGTGCCTCCAGGTCGGCCGCGTCGACCTCCGCCCCGGTCGCGGTGAGCGTCGCGACGGCGCCGTCCTCGAGCGCCCACACGTGCTCCAGTGCGGGCAGGTCCGCGCGCACCGAGGCGATCCGCTCCAGGTGCGCCGCGTCCTCGGCGACCACCGCACGCGAGCCGGAGTCGCCGAGGATCCAGGCGATCTGGACCGCGGAGGAGGTCTCGTAGATCGGCACGGAGACCGCGCCGGCGAACCAGATCGCGTAGTCGAGCAGCGTCCACTCGTAGCGCGTCCGGGAGAGCAGCCCGACCCGGTCGCCGGGCTCGATGCCGGCGGCGACGAGCCCCTGGGCGACCGCCCGGACCTCGGCCAGGAACTGCGCGGCGGTCACGTCCTGCCACGCCTCGCCGTCCGGACCGTCCGGTCCCGGACGGCTGAACAGGGCCGCGTCGGGGACCTCCGCCGCGTTGCGGACGATGTCGTCGGTCAGGTTCCCGGTCGCCGCGATCCTCACGGTCTGCGGCGTCGAGTACTCGCGCACGGTTCCTCCTGGTCGATCTCCGGGACCTCGCGCGTCCCGGACTGGAGGCTACGCCGTGAGCGGGCCCGCCCACGAGGCGGGATCGGGTCCGGTAGCCTGCGCGCATGGCCGAGCAGACGTCTTCGTCGATCCTCATCGAGGCGCCCGCGGCGGACGTGATGGCCGTGATCGCGGACTTCCCCGCCTACCCCGAGTGGGCCAAGGGCGTCCGGGTCGCCGAGGTGCGCTCCACCTTCGACCAGGGCGAGGCCGGCGGCCGCGCCCGCGAGGTCTTCTTCTCGCTCGACGTGTCGCCGATCAAGGACGAGTACACGCTGCGGTACCGGTGGCACGGCGACGAGCGGGTCACCTGGGACCTCGTCGAGGGCAAGATGCTGCGCTCGCTCGAGGGGGCCTACCTCCTCCGCGAGACCGGGACCGGTGCCACGGAGGTCACCTACCGGCTCGCCCTGGACGTGTCGATCCCGCTGATCGGCATGCTCAAGCGCAAGGGCGAGAAGATCCTGATCGACACCGCGCTCAAGGGACTCAAGAAGCGCGTCGAGACCGGCGCCTGAGGCGCGCGGCAACGGGAAAGTCGAGGAACGCCGGACCGTGAGGATCCTCCTGTTCACCGGCAAGGGTGGTGTGGGCAAGTCGACGGTCGCGGCCGGCACCGCCGCGCTGGCCGCCGAGCGCGGGCTGCGCACGCTGGTCCTGTCCACCGACGCCGCCCACTCCCTGGCCGACGCCTACGGCGTGCCCGAGGGCACGGTCGCCGCCGACCCCGTCGAGGTCGCGCCCCGGCTCCACGTGCAGCAGGTCGACGCCCAGCTCCGGTTCGAGCAGTCGTGGGCGGACGTCCAGCGCTACCTGCTCTCCGTCCTCGACGCCGCGGGCATGGACCCGGTGGCCGCCGAGGAGATGACCGTCATCCCGGGTGCCGAGGAGGTGCTCGCGCTCCTCGAGCTGCGGCTGCACGCGCGCTCCGGCCGGTGGGACGTCATCGTGGTCGACTGCGCGCCGACCGCGGAGACGCTGCGGCTGCTGGCGCTGCCCGAGGCGCTCGGGTGGTACATCGAGCGCCTGCTGCCGATCCAGCGGCGCCTGGTGCGGGCGCTGCGCCCGGTGCTCAACCGCGCCGCCGGCGTACCGATGCCGGGCGACTCGGTCTTCGACGCCGTCGCCTCGCTGCACGCCGAGCTGGACGAGGTGCACGCGCTCCTGGCGGCGCCGGAGTCGACCGTGCGGCTGGTGATGACGCCTGAGAACGTCGTGCTGGCCGAGGCCCGCCGGGCCTACACGAGCCTGTGCCTCTTCGGCTACCGGGTCGACGGCGTCGTCGCCAACCGGGTCTTCCCCGACGGCGGTGAGGATCCGTGGCGGGCGGCGTGGGTGGAGGCGCAGGACGAGGTCATGGGCCGGGTCCACCAGTCGTTCGCCGGGCTCCCGGTCTGGCGCTCGGAGTACCAGAGCGGCGAGCCCCTCGGCGCGCCCGCGCTGCGGGACTTCGCCGCGGCGCTCTACGGCGGGGACGACCCGCTGGCGGTGCCCGGCGGCGACGGACCGTTCCGGGTGACCCGCACCGAGGACGGCGCCGCGGTGCTGCACCTCGCCCTGCCGTTCGTGTCGCGTGCCGAGGTCGACCTCGCCCGCAACGGCGACGAGCTGGTGGTCACCGTGGGCTCCGCCCGACGCCTGCTCACCCTGCCGCCGGGCCTGGCCCGGATGGACGTGGCCGGGGCCCGGGTGGGGGACGGGGAACTGCGCGTGCGGTTCGCGGCGCCGACGACCGTCGGTGCCGCCGCGGCGGGCGCCGGCGCCGAGCCGACCGGAGGCCGGCGATGAGCGACCAGACCGGCGGGCACGGCGCCGGACGCGAGGGCGGTCCCGAGGACGTCGGCGGGGTCGCCGAGGAGGCCGCGAAGCTGTTCGGCGCGATCGCGGACCTCGCCCGCCAGCACGGCGGCGAGGCCGCCGGAGGCGTCGGCGAGGGGATCGGCGGGTTCGCGGGCCAGGCGGCCTCGTTCGCGCGCGACGTCAACGACCACATCGCGACCGGCGACGCCGAGTGCCGCTACTGTCCCGTCTGCCGGGTGGTCCACGCCGTCCGCGAGACGTCGCCGGAGGTCCGCGCGCACCTGGCCACCGCGGCGTCGTCGCTGCTGCAGGCCGCCGCCGGGCTGATGGAGCAGGCGGCGTCCGCCAGCCGGGACGGCGACGGGGACGGACACCCGCGCGGACCCGAGGTGGAGAAGATCGACCTCGGCGACGACACCGACCAGGGAGGTGAGTGGTGACCGCAGCACCGCTGACGATCGGGATCGACATCGGCGGCACCAAGATCGCCGGCGCGCTGGTCGACGCCGAGGGCGTGGTCCTCGCCGAGGACCGGGTGACCTCGCCGGCGACGGAGCCCGCCCACATCGAGACCGCCGCGGCGACGCTGGTGGCCGGCCTCTCCGCCGGCCGCGAGGTGGTCGCCGTCGGGGTCGGTGCCGCCGGCTACGTCGACGCGGGCCGCTCCAAGGTGCTCTTCGCGCCCAACATCGCCTGGCGCGACGAGCCGCTCGGCGCGGACCTCGCCAAGCTCACCGGGCTGCCGGTCGTCGTCGAGAACGACGCCAACGCCGCGGCCTGGGGGGAGTTCCGGTTCGGGGCCGGCCGCGACGTCGAGGACCAGCTGATGGTCACCGTCGGCACCGGCGTGGGCGGCGGGATCATCAGCGGCGGCCGGCTGCAGCGCGGTGCGTTCGGCGCCGCGGCGGAGATCGGCCACCTGTGCGTCGTGCCCGACGGGGTGCTGTGCGGCTGCGGCAACCGCGGCTGCCTGGAGCAGTACGGCAGCGGGAGTGCGCTGGTCCGGGACGCGCGCTCCACCGCCAGCGGCGGCTCGCGGCTGGCCGCGGGACTGCGCGAGCGCGCCGGCGGCGACCCGATGGCGATCACCGGCCCGATGGTCACCACCGCCGCCCGCGAGGGCGACCCCTTCGCGATCGGTCTCTTCGAGCAGCTCGGCCACTGGCTGGGCCACGGGATCGCGTCGCTGGTCGAGGTGCTCGACCCCGCGATCGTGGTGATCGGCGGCGGTGTGAGCGAGGCGGGCAGCCTGCTGCTCGACCCGCTGCGAACCACCTTCGACAGCAGGCTCGTGGGCCGTGGCTACCGGTCCCAGGCGGAGATCCGGTCCGCCGAGCTCGGCAACCGCGCCGGGGTCATCGGCGCGGCGGACCTGGCGCGGTCCTGAGGCGCGACGGGAGGGCGTGGGCGTGTACGTCGGTGTCGACGTCGGCGGCACGAAGGTGCTCGCCGTGGGCGTGGAGGAGTCCGGCCCGGGGGTGAAGATCCTCGGCTCGGTGACCGTGGCGATGCCCGGACGGGACGCGCCCGAGGCCGCGATCGAGGAGGCGATGGCCGACGCGGCCCGCCGCGTGGCGGCCGGTGCCGAGGTGCGCGGGGTGGGGATCTCCGGCGCCGGCCTCGTCGACGCGGAGGGGGAGCGGGTCCGGTTCGCCGCGCACCTGCCCTGGCGCGACACCCCCGTCCGCTCCCGCATGGAGGACCTGCTGGGCCTCCCGGTGACGCTCGACAACGACGCCAACTGCGCGGCGTACGCCGAGCTGGTCGCCGGCGCCGCGCAGGGCGTCGGGTCGGCCCTGCTGATCACGGTGGGCACCGGGATCGGCGGCGCCCTCATCGTGGGCGGCCGGCTGTACCGGGGCGCCCACGGCACCGCCGGCGAGTTCGGCCACATGCAGGTCGTCCCCGACGGCCTGGAGTGCGAGTGCGGCCTGCGGGGCTGCTGGGAGCAGTACTGCAGCGGCCGGGCGCTCGAGCGGGTGATGCGGGTCGCCGTGGGGCGGCACTACGACGGGCCGCGGGTGGCCGCGCTGGCCCGCGCGGGCGACGAGGTCGCCCGGCGCTCCATCGCCTCGATCGGCACGTGGCTGGGCGTCGGCGCGGCCGGCCTGGTCTCCGCCTTCGACCCCGAGCTGGTGATCGTCGGCGGCGGCGTCTCCAACGACGGCGACCTGCTGCTGGCGCCGGCCCGCGCTGCGCTGGCCGAGTCCCTCCAGGGGACCGGCCACCGCGTCGTACCGGACCTGGTGCCGGCCGCCTTCGGGCCCGAGGCCGGCGCCGTCGGCGCCGCGCTCATCGCCCGCGACGGTCGGTGACCCGCCGCACGCCGCCGCGGCGGACGTAGCCTGCCAGGGTGACCTGGCTCAGCGAGTACTGGCTCGACCTGTTCGGCTGGCTCGGGAGCGGGCTGCTGATCGTCTCGCTGCTGCAGACCCGGGTCCTGAGGTTCCGGCTCCTGAACCTCGCCGCGTCGGTCATCCTGGTCATCTTCAACGCGCTCCTGGCCGTGTGGCCGATGGTCGGGATGAACCTGGCGACCAGCGCGATCAACATCTTCTTCATCACCAGGATGCTCCGCGACCGGCACTCGGAGACGGCGTACGACGTGCTGGAGGTCGGCCCCGGCGACCCCTACCTGCGCTACTTCCTCGGGGTGCACGAGGCCGACATCGAGCGTCACCAGCCCGGGTTCTCCGCCGGTCTGCTGGGTGAGGACGACCTTGCGTTCCAGGTGCAGAGCGGCGACGAGACCGTGGGCGTGGTGCTGATCCGGCGCGATGGCGAGGTGGCCCAGGTGCTGCTGGACTTCGTGACGCCGCGCTACCGGGACTTCACCCCGGGCGAGTTCGTCTGGCGGCAGGCGACCGGGCTGCGGGACCGGGGCTTCCGGAGGGTGGTGACGCCGCCGGGGATGCTGGCGCCGTACTACGACCACCTGCCCCAGGCCTGGCGCCCGGTGGGTGCCGCGTACGAGCTGGAGCTGTAGCCGCCGCTGCCGGCGCCGCGGTGCGGTCGGCCGTCAGACGCGAGCGCCGTCGTCCCAGGGGTCGCGGGGGGAGCCGGGCATGCGGTACAGCAGGTAGCCGAAGCCGCCGATGAAGCCGACGACCAGCAGCCAGCCGAGCCAGGTCGGGATGGACAGGCCGGCGATCAGGCAGACGAGCAGCACCGCGGGCGAGCCGAGCACGCCCACCCACGCGGCCAGGCGGTCGAGCGAGGGGACGGGCACGGGCGGCGCCTCGGGCGGCACGAAGGCGTCCTCGTCGGGCACCTCGGGCGCCTCGGCCGCCTCGGGCGCGGGGGCGCCCGTTCCGCGGGGGCCCGGCGGCGGGTCGGCCGGCTCCGGCCGCGCCTCCTCGGCGATCTCGGTCGGGTCCAGTGCCGGGCGCTCCCCGTAGTTGGCGACGATCGCCTGCCAGGCTGCGTCCTCGGCCTGACCGTCTCGCCGGTCGTCGGTCCCGTCGTCGCGCTGCACGGGCCCAGGCTACTTCGTCACCCGCGCGATGAAATCCGCAGATTCGGCGAAGATCGTCCCGGCGTCGTTGTCCAGGGTCGCGACGTGGTACGACTCGGGCAGCGCCACGCGGGTCACGTCGCTGGAGCCGACGCCGCCGAGGATCAGCGGCTCGCTCGCGTCGTCGACGACGTGGTCCACGTCGGAGCGCAGGTAGAGCAGGGGAGCGGTGATCCGCTCCAGGTCGGCGACGAGGTCGGGCCAGGCCCGGATGAAGGAGTGGATCGCCTTCAGCGGCGTCCGGGTGTAGCCGCCCTCGCTCATCCCGGGCCTCTTGATGTCGTCGGTGATCCCGGGGAAGCTGCCGACCACGTGCTTGAGCACGGGCAGCAGCTTGACGTCGAGGCGCCGGCTGGCCAGCGCGGGGTTGACCACGACCACGCCCGCCACCTCGTCCCCACGGTCCGCGGCCAGGCGCAGGGCCAGGGCGCCACCCATCGACAGGCCACCCACCACGACCGCGTCGCTCTGCGCCTTCAGGTCGTCGAGGGCCGTGCTCAGCTCCTCGAGCCAGTCCTCCCAGCGCCGGGTGTTGAGGTCCTGCCAGGTGGTGCCGTGGCCCGGGAGGCGCGGCACCCGGACGCCGTACCCGCGCTCGGCGAGGAACTCGCCCCACGGCCGCATCGAGGCGGGCGAGCCGGTGAAGCCGTGGCTGAGCAGGACGCCGATCCGCGCGCCCCCGGTGAGCTCGGGGCGGGCGTCGGCCGTCAGGGGGCTCGCGTCGGGGAGGACCTCGGGTGTGGGCACGTCGCGATTGTGCCACCCGGCCCTGGCCACGGGGGCCGGTGCAGCGGCTACGCTGCACCCGTCGGCCCGGCTCCGGGGGCCGCGGGCGACCCGGCACCGGTCCGGGGAAAGGTGTGCTGAGTTGTTCTACTGGTTCCTCAAGTTCGTCGCGCTGGGTCCGCTGCTGAAGCTGGTCTTCCGGCCGAAGGAGACCGGCGTCGGCAACGTGCCCGCCGAGGGACCGGTGATCCTGGCCAGCAACCACCTCTCCTACGCGGACTGGCTGTTCATGCCGCTGGTCGTGCCGCGCAAGGTCAGCTTCGTCGCGAAGGCCGAGTACTTCACCGCGCCGGGCGTGCGGGGCTGGCTGAAGAAGACCTTCTTCAGCGGCACCGGCAACATCCCGATCGACCGCTCCGGCGCCGACGCCGCGGCCGGCGCGCTGCTCTCGGCGAAGCGGGTGCTCGCCGAGGGCGGGATCTTCGGCATCTACCCCGAGGGCACCCGCTCCCACGACGGCCGCCTCTACCGCGGGAAGACCGGCATCGCGCGGCTGACGCTGGAGACCGGGGTGCCCGTCGTTCCGGTCGCGGTGATCGGCACCGACGTGGTGGCGCCCCCGGGCAAGGTGTTCGGCCGGTGGACGCGCCCCGACGTCCGGTTCGGCGAGCCGCTGGACTTCTCCCGCTACGCGGGGCTCGAGAACGACCGCTTCATCCTGCGCTCGGTCACCGACGAGATCATGTACGAGATCATGCGGCTCTCCGGCCAGGAGTACGTCGACATGTACGCCACCAAGGCCAAGGAGCTGGCGAAGCAGGCCGACGCCGGCGACCGCAAGCTGGCCTCCTGACCGGGGGCTCACCCGAGGGGGCGGTGGGATGACGATCCACACGACCCACCCGTTCGCCGACCCCGAGCCCGATCCGGTGCGCCGGCTGCGCGGCCGGCTCGGCGGCGCGGTCACGGTGTGGACCGCGGGCGCCGGCGCGGGTCGCGCGGGCCTGACCGTCTCCTCGCTGCTGGTCGCGCTCGGGCCGCGACCGGCGCTGCTGGCCCTGATCGACCCCGACTCCGACCTGATCGGTGCCCTGCGGGAGACCGGACGGGCCGTCGTGCAGGTGCTCTCCTGGCCCGACCGTGGGCTGGCGGAGGTCTTCGCCGGGACCGGCCCGGCGCCCGGCGGGCCGTTCCGGCAGGCGGAGTGGGTCGACACCGACCACGGGCCCCGCCTCGCGTCGGCGACGACGTGGGCCACGGTGCGCCTGGTCGGCGAGCGCGACGTGGGCTGGTCGGTGGAGGTCACCGCCGAGCTGGACCGGGTCGAGGTCGGCGAGGACACGGCGCCGCTGATGCACCGGCGTGGGCGGTTCCTGCGGCTCGAGTGAGCCATCCCACGCGGCGCGCACCGGCCGACGACTCAGGTCGGGGCCGGGTGGGCCGATCGGCATGGGCCACGGGTCGGATCCCCGAGGCACCGCGGGTCCCGCGGGTCTCGCGGGGAGGTGCGCGGATGAGGTTCCAGCGATTCATCGGTCTTCTGGTCCTGGGAGCGGCGTTGCTCGGCGCCGGGCTCCTCTGGGTCTCGGTCGGTGCCAGCGATCCCGAGCCGGCCGCGCCACCGGAACGTGGTGTCCTGTTCGGGATCTGGCGGATCTTCTACGAGACTGAGATCCCGCCGGTGGACGTCATCGTGGCCGCGATCGGGGTCGCCCTGCTCCTCGCGGCGGCCGTGGCGCTGCTGGAGCGCCGGATCAGCGACCGCACGCGTCGCAGCTGGGACGTCGCCGCGCTGCCGCTCGCCCCTCGGCTGGTGATGGACGAGACGCACGGCGTCTACGCCGGGCCGGTGACGGTCACCGTCCTGATCCCGGCGCACGACGAGGAGGCCTGCCTGGGCGCCACGCTCGCCTCGCTGCGGGCGCAGTCGGTGCCGCCGGACCGGATCATCGTCGTCGCCGACAACTGCACGGACGGCACCGTGGCGCTGGCGCGCGCCGCGGGGGTCGAGGTCTTCGAGACCGACGGCAACCGCCGCAAGAAGGCCGGAGCCCTCAACCAGGTGCTCGAGGTGCTGCTGCCGGGGCAGGGTGACAACGACACGGTGATGGTGCTGGACGCCGACACCATCCTCGACCAGGGCTTCCTGGCGGGCGCGATCCGCCGGCTGACCGACGACCGGGCGCTGATGGCGGTCGGCGGCCTGTTCTACGGCGACCAGGGCGGCGGCCTGATCGGGCAGTTCCAGCGCAACGAGTACACCCGCTACCAGCGCGACCTCAAGCGCCGCCGCGGCCGGGTCTTCGTGCTCACCGGCACCGCTTCGGTGTTCCGGCCGTGGGCGCTGCGCGAGGTCGCCGCGCAGCGGGGTCGCGCCCTGCCCGGCGTGCCCGGCGACGTCTACGACACCGTCGCGCTGACGGAGGACAACGAGCTCACGATCGCGTTGAAGACCCTGGGGGCGCTGATCATCTCGCCCGCCGAGTGCACCGTGGTCACCGAGGTGATGCCGTCGTGGCGGACCCTGTGGTCGCAGCGGCTGCGGTGGCAGCGCGGGGCGCTGGAGAACCTCGGGGCCTACGGGCTGCGACCGTCGACGGTCCGCTACTGGGCGCAGCAGCTGGGCCTCGGGTACGGCGTGTTCGCCCTCGGCTCCTACCTGCTGCTGATCCTGCTGATGGCGGTCTCCACCGACACCTGGGTGTGGTTCCCGTTCTGGCTCGGGATCGGCGGCGTCTTCACCCTGGAGCGGGTGGTGACGGTGTGGCGCGGCGGCTGGCGCGCTCGGCTGCTCGCGGTCACGCTCTTCCCGGAGCTCTACTACGCGATGTTCCTCAACGTCGCCTTCGTGAAGGGGGTCTGGGACATGTCGCTGGCGCGCGAGGCGTCGTGGAAGCACCTGCCGGGGCCCGGAACGGCGACCGGCGGTCCGATCGAGCGCGAGATGGAGGCTGAGCACGCATGACGACGGTGTGGGGGATCCTGCTCCCGGAGGCTGTGCTGCGCTCCCAGGTGGTCGCGGTCCTGACGGCGTTCGTCGCGATCAACACGATCGCGTACGTGGCGCTGGCGGTGGCGAAGATCCTGCCGAAGGTCTACCTCAGCGACCTGCTGCCGTCGCGGCGGCGCCGCGCCGAGACGCGCAGCATCCATCCCGACGGGCCGGTCTGAGCCGTCGTACAAGTGCAGGTCACTGGGCCGTCGGGGTCGCGGGCATGTCGCCCCGGGCCGGGTGCGGTCGCCCGCCGCTGGGGGAGTCGTCCACCAGGTCGTGCCCCACGCCCCACTCCCGGCGCAGCCGCTCCTCCTGGTAGGCCTCGAACTCCTTGCCCCTCGCCGCGCGGAGCGCCACCAGCCGGGGCACCCGGTCCAGCAGTCGGTTGACGCCGCTGAGCGCCGGCCCGGCCACGCGGACCGCGCCGACCAACCGGGTGCGCGGGATGTGCAGGTCGTCGGCGATCTCCTCGCCGAGGAAGATCCGCTCCAGCGCGTGCACCACCTGCGGTGCCCGGCTGTGCAGGAACCCGGGGAGCACGCCCTCGAGCTCGGGCACCAGGAACTCGCGGTTGATGCTGGCCACGAGCGAGCGGCAGTAGTCGTCGACCTCGGGCCGGGTGAGCAGGTAGAGCTCCTCCAGGCGCTGCTGCTCGGCCGCGTCGCGGGGCAGCAGCGTCTCCTCGATCCCGAGCAGGTGGCCGATGTAGCGCCAGCGCGCGTAGCCGGCGGCCCGCTCCTCGGGCCGGTACGGGGCGCCGATCCGCTCCATCGCGCGCAGCGGGATCAGCGTGAACTCGACCAGGGTGTAGGCGAGGTAGGCCTGGCAGATCGGGACGCCCCACGCGGCCTCGTCCCAGTCCTCGCGCCCGGCCAGGCTGGCCCGGACCAGCGCGTGGATGATCCGCACCCGCACGGTCAGCTCGAAGCCGTGCCCGAACCGGTCGAGGCCACCGGGGTCGTTGACCGCCTTCAGCCAGGCGCCGACCTCGACGGTGCGCGCGCCGGCGTTCTCGATGTAGCGGCCGGTCATCTCCAGCGGCCGGGAGGCTGCCGAGTTGGCGTAGCCGCTCACCAGTGACGCCGCGCCGAGGGCGATCCCGGAGGCGCGCGAGTAGCGGGAGGTGAACCTCGTCGCCGCCTCGATCGCCGGCAGGTCGAACCAGTCGGGGGTGTCGTCGAGCCGGGCGAAGAGGTCGCGCAGCGAGTCCGGAGCGTCGGCGACGGCGTCGACGCCCTCGCGGCAGGCGGTCCGCAGCATCCGCATCGCGCGTCCGTGCCCGATCCGCCCCATGTCGGCGACGAACGCGTCGGCGAGGGCATCGCCGCGCCACATCGCCGCGAGGTAGTCCTCGGTGAACGCGCCGAACCGGGCCCGCGCCTCGTCGACCCGGCGCAGGCTGGTCGGGAGCGCCGTCGTACCGGCGGCGGGGGTGGGGGCGGCGCCGGAGGCGGGGGTGATGGCCGTGCCGGCCTCGTCGAGCGTCATGCTCCGAGGCTAAAGCGAGCAATCCATCGTTTTCTAGAGGTTGGGGGGTAGTCCCTGACGAAAAGCACCCGCATCGCCCGGGCACGGGTGCTTTTCGTCAGGGACTACCCCCGGAGGCGAGCCGAGGGACGCGCCGACCATCCCTATCCTGAGCCCGTGCCCGCCACCACCCCGCTCGACATCGCCGACGAGCTCTACGCCGAGCCGCTGGGCGCGTTCACCGCGGCGCGCGACGCCCGGGTCAAGGCGCTGCGCGCCGAGGGCGAGGCCGAGTTGGCGGCGGCGGTGCGGGCGCTGCGCAAGCCGACCACGGCGGCCTGGGTGGCCAACCTGCTGGTACGACGGGAGGCCGGCCAGGTCGACCAGGTGCTCGCCGTGGGGGCGGCGCTGCGCGAGGCCCAGGCGGCGATGGAGGCCGGCGAGCTGCGCGCCCTGACCCGGCAGCGCCGCCAGCTGACCGCGGCGCTGGCCCAGCAGGCGCGCTCGCTGGCGGCGGCGGAGGGGCTGCGGGTCACCGAGGCGGTGTCCGGCCAGGTCGAGGAGATGCTGACCGCCGCGATGGTCGACGCCGACTGCGGCCGCGCGCTGCGCAGCGGGCTGCTGGTGACGACGGTCCGCACCACCGGCCTCGCCCCGCTGGACCCCGCCGACCTGGCGGGCGCGCTGGCGCTCCCGGAGGCGCTGGGCTTCGCCGCCACCGCCCGGGAGGCGCCCACCCCCGGGCCGCCGGACCTGCGGGTGGTGCCCGACCCCGACGCCGCGGCGAAGGCCGTG
This sequence comes from Nocardioides sp. YIM 152588, assembly GCF_040191335.1. Lineage (NCBI taxonomy): Bacteria > Bacillati > Actinomycetota > Actinomycetes > Propionibacteriales > Nocardioidaceae > Nocardioides > Nocardioides sp. YIM 152588. The sequence continues at coordinate 82,679 of NZ_JBEGDJ010000012.1, forward strand.
CGGGCGGCCGAGGAGCGGCTCGCCGCCGCCGAGGAGGAGCGGGCCGCGGCCGCCGCGGCGCTGGCCGAGGCCGACGAGGAGCGCGCCCGGCTGGAGGCGCGGTCCCTGCAGCTGCAGGCCGAGATCGAGGAGCTGCGCCGGCGCACGACGGACCTCGAGGCCGAGAGCGACGAGGTCGACGAGGAGGCCGCCGCGCTGGCGGAGGAGAGGGACGAGGCGGCCGCCGCGCTGCGCCGCGCCGAGGCCGACCGGGAGGCGGCCCGGGCGGCCCTGGAGCGGACACGCGAGCGATTCGGCTGACCTGGGTCCGCTGCGGTGGCTAGGCTCGGCGCCGGAACGCACCATCGACCAGCAGGCCATCAACCCGGCAGGGGGAGTCCGCATGCGCGTGGGAGTGCTCACCGGAGGCGGTGACTGTCCAGGACTGAACGCGGTGATCCGCGCGATCGTCCGCAAGGGGGTGAAGACCCACGGCTTCGAGTTCGTCGGCTACCGCGACGGCTGGCGCGGCCCGATGGACGGGCTGACCATCCCGCTCGGGATCGAGCAGTGCCGCGGCATCCTGCCGCGCGGCGGAACGATCCTCGGCTCGTCGCGGACCAACCCGTTCGCGGCCGAGGGCGGCGTGGAGCGGATCGTCGCGAACCTGGCCGACACCGGGGTCGACGCGCTGATCGCGATCGGCGGCGAGGACACCCTCGGCGTGGCCAACAGGCTCGCCGGCATGGGCGTCAGCGTGGTCGGCGTCCCCAAGACGATCGACAACGACCTGTCCGGCACGGACTTCACCTTCGGCTTCGACACCGCGGTCAACATCGCCACGGAGGCGATCGACCGGCTGCACACGACCGCCGAGAGCCACCACCGGGTGCTGGTGGTCGAGGTGATGGGTCGTCACGCCGGGTGGATCGCCCTGCACAGCGGCATCGCCGGCGGCGCCTCGGAGGTGCTGATCCCGGAGGTCCCGTTCGACATCGACCGGGTCTGCGAGGACGTCCAGACCCGCTTCCAGAGCGAGTACGCGCCGATCATCGTCGTCTCCGAGGGAGCGGTCCCCGCCGACACCGGAGGGCAGACCCTGCAGAGCGCGGATCGGGACGCCTTCGGCCACGTCCGGCTCGGCGGCATCGGCGACTGGCTCGCGAAGGAGATCGAGACCCGCACGGGTGAGGAGGCGCGGGCGGTGGTGCTCGGCCACGTCCAGCGCGGCGGCACGCCCACCGCCTTCGACCGGTGGCTGGCGACCCGGTTCGGCCTCCAGGCGATCGACGCGGTCGCTGACAAGGAGTTCGGCGTGATGGTCGCGCTGCGCGGCACGAACATCGTGCGGGTGCCGCTCTCGGAGGGCACCGACGAGCTCAAGGTGGTCAGCCCCGAGGAGTACGCCGAGGCGCAGGTCTTCTTCGGCTGAGCTGGATGGGCCGAGCGTGTCGCTCGCTGCGCTCGCGCCACGCTGCCGGCCGCGCGGTCGGGCGCCGCGGTGGTCGCGGTGGCCTGCGGCGGCTGCACGCGGGGAAGCGGTCGGCCGTGCCGCTCGGAGCGGGCGCGGGTGTCCACGTCCCGCACGGAGTCGGCATCCTCGCCGGCGGCGCCGTACCCTTGTGCGGTGAGCGTCATCCCCACCCTCGAGCAGCTGCACGCCATCGGAGCGGCCCAGCAGCCCACCTACGCCGACCCCACCGCGGTGGCGGGCGTCGTCGACCGGCTGCGGACCATGCCGCCCCTCGTCTTCGCCGGCGAGTGCGACGACCTGACCACCAAGCTGGCGGCGGTCACCCGGGGCGAGGCGTTCCTGCTGCAGGGCGGCGACTGCGCGGAGACGCTGGCCGGCGTCAGCGCCGACAACGTCCGCAACAAGCTGCGCGTCCTGCTGCAGATGGCGGTCGTGCTGACCTACGCGGGCTCCGTGCCGGTCGTGAAGGTCGGCCGCCTGGCGGGCCAGTACGCGAAGCCGCGCTCGAAGGACACCGAGACCCGGACCACCGCCGACGGCGACGTCACGCTGCCGGCGTACCGCGGCGACGCCGTCAACGGCTTCGACTTCACGCCGGAGGCCCGGCGCCCCGACCCGCAGCGGCTGCTGGACGTCTACCACGCCTCCTCCTCGACGCTGAACCTGATCCGCGCGTTCACCACGGGTGGCTACGCGGACCTGCGCGAGGTGCACACCTGGAACACCGACTTCGTCAGCGGCTCGCTGTACGGGCAGCGCTACGAGAAGCTGGCCGCCGAGATCGACAAGGCCATGCAGTTCATGAAGGCGATCGGCGTCGACGCCGAGGAGCTGAAGCGGGTCGACTTCCACTCCTCGCACGAGGCGCTGGTGCTCGAGTACGAGCACGCGATGACCCGGATCGACTCGCGGACCGAGCAGCCGTACGACGTCTCGGGCCACTTCGTGTGGATCGGCGAGCGCACCCGCCAGCTCGACGGCGCCCACGTGGAGCTGCTCTCGAAGATCCGCAACCCGATCGGCGTGAAGCTCGGCCCGACCTCCACCGCGGACGACGCGCTGGCGCTCGCCGAGAAGCTGAACCCGGACAACGAGGCGGGCCGCCTGACCTTCATCACCCGCTTCGGCGCCCAGAAGATCCGCGACGGGCTGCCGAACCTGATCGAGAAGGTGACCGCGTCGGGCACCCAGGTCGCCTGGGTCTGCGACCCGATGCACGGCAACACGTTCGAGGCGTCCTCGGGCTACAAGACCCGCCGCTTCGACGACGTCATCGACGAGGTGCAGGGCTTCTTCGACGTGCACCGCTCGCTGGGCACCTGGCCGGGCGGCATCCACGTGGAGCTGACCGGCGACGACGTCACCGAGTGCGTCGGCGGCGGCGAGGAGCTGACCGCGGAGGACCTGGCCAACCGGTACGAGTCGGTCTGCGACCCGCGCCTGAACCGGGTGCAGTCGCTGGAGATGGCGTTCCTGGTCGCGGAGATGCTGCGCCGGGCCTGATCCCGCCGCCACCTGCCGAGCGAGCCCGGCTCCGACCACGGTCGGGGCCGGGCTCGGTGCTGTCCGGGGCCGGAGCGTCAGCCGTCCGCGCCGCCGAGCCGCAGCTCGCTGATCGCCGTGAAGTTCCGCCCGCCGGGCGCGGCGGTGCGCAGGATCTCGAGCACGACCCGCTCGGTGCGGACCGTGTCGATCCCGATCGCCTGCATCGAGCGGTCCTCGTCGAGGCGCTGGACGACGCTGCTGCCGTCGTCGAAGGTCCACCGGACCGCGCTCACCCGTCGGTTGGCCCGGTAGCCGTCGTACCCGGGGTAGGACTTGGCGTAGCCGTTGACCAGGCCGACCTCGCGCAGCTCGACCTCCCGGCCGAGATCGATGACGAGGGAGGAGCCGGACGCGTCGCCGGCGACCCGCCAGGCGGTGCTCTCGTCGCCGTCGGTGAGGTTCTGGGACCCGAAGGTGACCGGCTCGCCGGTCCGGGCGTCGGCGCTGTCGGGTGCCGTGCCGGGCACCTGCACCGTCGTGACCAGGGGCGTGAGGTCCTCGGTCGGCGCGGGGGAGTCCCCTCCGGCGGCGTCCTCGGAGCCCTCGCGGACCGAGCCCGCGGCCGCGCCGAGGGGGCTCGGGCCCTCCTGGCCGCCGACCAGCCGGACGGCGCCGACGGCGCCGGCGCCGGTCACCACGAGCGCCGCGACGCCGCCGATCCACCACGCCCGGCGCCGCCCGCGGGGCGTCGAGGCGGTCGTCGGGGTCGGGGGTACGGCGGCGCGCTCGGCGGTCTGCTCGGTGGTCGCCGGGGAGGCGTGCTCGGTGGCGTAGAGCGGGTAGCGCGCGGCCGGCGGCAACGGGCCCGTCGGCAGCGGGGTGATCGGCGCCGTGGGGGCCGCGGACGTCAGGCCGGCGGTCGCCGGCTCCCTGACCGCGGTCGACGCGGCGCCCCCGCCGACCGGCGCCACCAGCGGCGGCTCGGCGATCGGCTCGGTGACCGGCTCGGCGATCGGCGCGCCGCACTGGTGGCAGAACTGTCCCAGCGCGATCTGGTGCCCGCAGGTGGTGCAGTAGGTCATGGCGCTCCCCGGGCCGGTGACGGCGCCGCTCGGGCGCCGGGCCGGCCGACCAAGGGGCGCGTCATCGGGCCCCCGCTCGTTGCTCGGATGGCCAGTGTGCCCCACGAGCGGCCGCCGACCACAACCGCGGCGCGTCGCCGCAGCCCAGCGGTCGACCTGCGCGGCGAGCGGTCAGGGCTGGCGGGTGGCCCCGGCCCGGGCCCCGCCCGGCGCGTCGGAGCGCGGCACGGCAGGGACGCGGCCGACCGCCTGCGGGAGCTGGCGCACGGCCTGGGCGACCGCCCGCAGCTCGGGTCCGAGGACGGCCTGCTGGCCGTCGCACAGCGCGTACTCGGGGTGCGGGTGGACGTCGACCACCAGGCCGTCCGCGCCCACGGCGATGGCGGCCCGCGAGAGGGGCACGACCAGCTCCCTGCGTCCCGTGGCGTGGGAGGGGTCGACGACGATCGGGAGGTGGCTGGCGGCCTGCACGACCGGGACGGCCGAGAGGTCCAGGGTGCTCCGGGTCGCCGGCTCGAAGGTCCGGATCCCGCGCTCGCAGAGCACGATGTCGAGGTTGCCGCGCTGCGCGATGTGCTCGGCGGCCAGCAGCCACTCCTCGACGGTCGCGCTGGCGCCGCGCTCGAGGAGCACCGGCTTGCCGGTGTCGGCGACCGCCTGGAGCAGTGCGGAGCTCTGGGCGTTGCGGGTGCCGACCTGCAGCATGTCGGCGTGCTCGGCGACGATCTCGGCGTCGCGGGCGTCGGTCACCTCGGTGACCACCGGCAGGCCGAGCTCGGCGCCGACCCGGGCCAGGATCTCCAGGCCCTCGGCGCCCAGGCCCTGGAAGGAGTACGGCGACGTGCGCGGCATGAACGCCCCGGCGCGCAGGATGGTCGCGCCGGCTGCCCGCACCATCGTGGCGGCCTCGTGCGTCTGCCGGGGGGACTCCACGGCGCACGGCCCGGCGATCAGGGTGAAGGTGGACGGGCCGATCGGGACCCGGGCCGCCCCGTTGCCCACCCAGACCGTCGAGCGCTCGGGGTGGTGCTGGCGGCTGACCAGCTTGTAGGGGTCGGAGATCCGGTGCACCGCGGCGACGCCCGGGAGCGCCCGCAGGTTGAGGCCGTGGAAGGCGTCGACGTCGCCGACGAGGCCGATGATGGTGCGGCTGACACCCTGGGACACGTTGGCCTTGCCGCCGGCCGCCTCGACCTTCCGGACGACCTGGGCGATGTCCGCGGCCGTGGCGGTGGGCGCCATGACGACGACCATGGTTCTCTCCGTCCCTCGTGCTCCCGACGACGGTAGGTCAGCCGCGGCCGGGGCGGGGCGAGTATCGGGATACGGACAGCCGTCTCACAGAATGACAGCAGGATCGGGCCGCGGGGTCACACGGCGAGGTGGGTGACCTCGGCCTCGACCCGGCGCCGCGGCACCAGCTCCGTGACCACCATCGCGACCAGCACCAGCGCCCCGCCCAGCAGCATCCGGGTCGTCATCGACTCCCCGCCCAGCAGGACCGCGAAGAACGTCGCGAAGACCGGCTCCGAGCTCATGATGATCGCGCTGCGGGTCGCCGGCAGGTGGGCCTGGGCCCACGTCTGGGCGAGCATGGCCGCCGCCCCGGGGATCAGCGCCATGTAGACCAGCGACAGCCAGTCGCCCGTCCGTTCCGGCAGCACCACCGTGCCGACGTCGCCGGTGAGCAGCGCCCCCGCCAGGCACGCGGCCGCGATCACCAGCACCTGGATGATCGTCATGCCGATCGCGTCGACGGCCGACGACCACGCCGCGAGCCCCACGATGTGCGCCGCGTAGAGCAGGGCGCCGACCAGGGTCAGCGCCTCCCCGTAGCCGATCGCCAGGCCGTCCAGCGTGAGCACCCCGAGGCCGGTGGTCGCCAGCACCACCGCGCCCCAGGTGACCGCGGTGATCCGGGTGCCGAGCACCAGGGCGGCGAGCAGCGGGGTGGCGACGACGTACAGGCCGGTGATGAAGCCGGAGACGCTGGCGGCGGTGTGCGCCAGGCCCACCGTCTGCATCAGCTGGGCGGCGCCGTAGAGCAGGCCGAGGGCGACCGCCCGGCGGCGCAGCTCGGGGGAGAGGCGGCCGAGCGCGCCCGGTGCGAGCGCCACCAGCGCGACGCCGGCCAGGGCGAACCGGACGGCGAGGAAGTCGATCGCGGGGACGTGGTCGAGGAGGTCCTTGGTCAGGTAGAACGACGAGCCCCACGCGGCGGTCATCGCCAGCAGCGCCGCCGTCGCCAGCAGGGAGGTACGGCTCTCAGCCATCCCGCAGCGCCTTGAGCAGCGCCAGGTCGGGGTCGTCGGCGTCGCGCGACCCGGGTGTCTCCAGGATGAACGGGACGCCGGCGGTCGCGGGGTGGGCGAACAGCTCGGCGAAGGCGCCGGTGCCGATGTGGCCCTGGCCGATCTTCTCGTGGCGGTCCTTGAACGCGCCGCGCACGTCCTTGGAGTCGTTGGCGTGGATCAGGCGCAGCCGCCCCGGACCCGCGATCTCCTCGACGCGGTCGACCGCCGCGGTGCCGCCGCCCTCGACGTCCAGCGGCTCGCCGGCCGCGAACACGTGGCAGGTGTCCAGGCACACGCCCGCCCGCGGGTGGTGGTCCAGCGCGCCCAGGTACGCCGCGAGGTCCTCGATCCCCGCGCACAGGGACCGGCCCTGGCCGGCGGTCGGCTCCAGCAGCAGCCACGGCGCGTCCTCGCCGAGCTCGTCGAGGGTCTCCAGGACCGGCAGCAGGCCCTCGCGGACCTGGCGCATCGCGGCGGCGTACCGCTCCTCGCCGCCCTCGGGGTCGACGTAGGAGCCGGTGTGCACGACGACGCCCTCGGCGCCGATCTGGACGGCGCGGCGCAGGTTGTGGGCGACGACCGCGACCGACTTCTCGTACGTCGCCGGGGTCGGCGAGCCGAGGTTGACCAGGTACGGAGCGTGGATGAAGACCGGCATTCCCAGCTCGGCGGTGCGCGTGCGGAACTCGGCGTCCACGGCCGGGTCGCCGGCCGAGAGGGCCCAGCCGCGCGGGTTGCCGGCGAAGACCTGGACGGCCTCGCAGCCGAGGTCGACCGCGGTGCGCAGCGCGCCTGCCACGAGGTTCTTGCCAACGGGGACGTGGGTGCCGACGGGGCGGGCGGTGCGGGTGCTCATCTCGGGGGAGAACCTAGCCCCTGGGGACCCGTTCGCCGCAGTCGGCGGGGGTCCTCAGACCACGTAGACGGTGATGGTGCTGCCCTTGCGGACCATCGTCCCCGACGGCGGGTCGGTGGAGTAGGCGCGCGAGCCGTTGAAGTAGATCGCCGCGTGCTTGACCACGACCTTGAGACCCAGGTCCTCCAGCGCCCGCACGGCGTCGTCGGTGGAGTCGTAGAAGACGGACGGGACCTTGACCAGCTCGGGGCCCTTCGACACGGTCATCGAGACCGTGTCGCCGCGGAAGAGCGAGCCGCGCGGCGGGCTCTGCTCGATGATGTTCCCCTCGGGCACGTCGTCGCTGTACTCCTCGCCGGAGACCTGGACGACGAGGCCCTTGCCCTCCCAGTAGGAGCGTGCCTCGCCGGCGTCCTCGCCCACCCAGTCGCGGACCGCGATCGGCTGCCGGCCCTTGCTGACCACCAGGCGCACGGCGGTGTCGACCGGGAGGTCCTTGGCCTTCTTGGTGCCGAAGGCGGGGTCCGTGCGGATCACGACGCCCTCGGGCACGGTCTCCGACCAGCGCTCGACCCGCCGGCCGACGACGAGCTTCACCTCGGCCAGGGCGTCGGTCGCCTCGGGGACCTTCATCCCCGACACGTCCGGGACGTCGTGCAGCTCCGGCCCCAGCGACAGCACCAGGGTGACGGTCTCACCGGGCAGGACCCGGCTCCCGGCGCCCGGGTCGGCGGAGATCACCTTTCCGGAGTCCACGGTGTCGGAGTGGAGGGCGGCGCCCTGCTCCACGGTCAGGCCGGCGTCCTCCAGCGTCGCCACGGCCTTGCGCTCGCCCATCCCGACCACGGCCGGGGCGGTCGTGTAGCGGGCCCAGCCGAACCAGTAGGCGCCGCCGCCGACGGCGACCGCCAGCACCAGCAGGAGGACCAGCAGGACCAGTCCGCGCCGCCGGCGCCGGGGACGCTGCGGCTTCGCCGCGCGGCCGGACCCGCCGCCGGGGCGTCCGCCGCCGGTCGGCACGCCGGGGCCGCCGGCGGGGATCACGGTGGTCTGCTCGTGCGCCCGGGTCGGGCGCGCCGCCTCACGCACCCCGCCGCGACCGGCCGCGGCCGCCGCGGCGGGGGCCACCAGGAGCGCCTCGGCCTCGGCCTCGTCCCACAGGTCCTCGATGGGGTCGGGCGAGGTGTCGCTGGTCGTCCCGGTCGGCTGGGCGGCCCGCGTCGCGGGCAGCAGGTCGGCGACCAGCTCGGGGTCCTCGGCCAGCCCGTCGCGCAGCGCGGCCTGGACGCGGCGCAGGTGGTGCAGCAGCACCGTGGCGTCGGCGGGGCGCAGCGTGCGGTCGCGGGTCGTCGCCCGGGTGACCAGCGCGTCGACGTACGCCGGGAGCCCGGGGACCCGCTCCGACGGCGGCGGGACGTCGTGGTGGACGTGGCGGTAGGCGACCTGGATCGGCGACTCGCCGGTGTGCGGCTTCACCCCCGTGAGCAGCTCGTAGAGCATGACGCCGGCGGCGTACACGTCCGCCCGGGCGTCGGCCAGGCCGTCGACCACCAGCTCGGGCGCCAGGTAGGAGACGGTGCCGATCAGCACGCCCTGCGTGGCCGTGTGCTGGGTGTCCGCGCTGACCGCCTTGGCCAGCCCGAAGTCGGCGACCTTGACCCGGCCGTCGTTCGCGATCAGCACGTTCTCCGGCTTCACGTCGCGGTGGATCAGGCCGGCGCGGTGGGCCGCCGCGAGCGCGGCCAGCACCGGCTCGAGCAGCGCCAGCGCCTTCTCGGGCGCCATCGGCGCCTCCGTGGTCACGGTGTCGCGCAGCGTGTGGCCCGGCACGAGCTCCATGGCCATGAACAGGGTGCCGTCGCGCTCCTGCCCCTGGTCGTAGATCGCGACCACGTTGGGGTGGGAGAGCCCGGCGGCGGCCCGCGCCTCGCGCACGAACCGCGCCGCGAACGCCTCGTCGTCACCGGCGGCCGGGTCGCCGAGCCCGGTGTGCATGATCTTCACCGCGACCGTGCGGTCCAGGCGCAGGTCCAGGGCCTGGTAGACGCTGGCCATGCCGCCGCGCGCGATCCGCCGGCCGATCCGGTAGCGCCCGTCCAGCACCCGGCCGGTGTTGGGGTCGCTGACGGGCGGCGTGTCGGCGCCGCTGGCCTGCGGTTCGTGCACAGCGACCCTCCTGTGCGCGTTCGGTGACCCCGGCGGGGAAGCGACCGGGAGCGCCCATCGTACGGCGCGGCGCCGGTCAGATCGGCAGGCACGCCGGATCCGGCGTCCCCGGGCCGGGCGGTGCGTGGCTGGGTGTCCTGCCCGCCGGTGGTGGAGGATGGGGGCATGAGTGAACCGCGACTGTCCGAGCACGACCTCGACGCGCTGGTGGAGGAGTGGCTGGACTGGGACGCCGCCGCCGAGCTGATCGGCGTGACGCCGGCCAAGGTCCGGACCATGGTGCGCGAGCACGAGCTGGCCTCCGCCGTACCGTCCCCGGGCCGGCGGCCCGGGGTCCCCGCGCTGTTCCTCGACGAGGAGGGGCTGCCCGTCAAGGGGCTGCCCGGCCTGCTCACGCTGCTGCACGACGCCGGCTTCGACGACCGCGAGTGCATCGCCTGGATCTTCCTCGACGCGAACCTGCCGGGCCGGCCGATCGACGCGCTGCGCGAGAACCGCGGCTCGGAGGTCAAGCGCCGGGCGCAGGCCCTCGGGTTCTGACGCGCCGATGGCCGGGGGGACCGCGGGGCGGGGCGCGCGCCCGCGGAGCCTGCTCGGCTCGCTGGCCCTGGCGCTCGTGCTGGTCGGCGCGGGCCTGTGGTGGGTGCAGGAGCGCGACGAGTCGCCGGCCGCCTCGCCCGGCAGCAGCGTCGCGGTGGACGGCGGGGTGGCGGACGGGGCGGACGACGGGGCGGCCGACGGGGAGATCGACCCCGAGAGCGGCCTGCCGGTGGTCGTCGTGGCCGACCTGCCCGCCGAGGCAGCGGAGACGCTGCGGCTGATCGACGACGGCGGCCCGTTCCCCTACCCGGACTCCGACGGCAGCACCTTCGGCAACTACGAGGGGATCCTGCCGGAGCACGAGCACGGCTACTACGCGGAGTACACCGTCGAGACGCCCGGGTCGCCCGATCGCGGCGCCCGCCGGATCGTGGCCGGCGACGGGGGCGAGCTGTACTGGACCGACGACCACTACGCGTCGTTCTCGCGGATCCGCCGATGACCGGGCGGGCCGACGTGCTGGCCGACGTCCTCGCCGGCCGCGTCGCGGCCGGCGTGCACCGCTGGGCCGGAGGGGCGGACGCCGACCCGTGTCCGGCCGCGCGCGAGGCCGGGTGGCGGTGCGCGACGCTCGACACCGCCGGCGTCGAGGACCGGGCCGGCCTGCTCGCCGAGCTCGGCGCCGCCCTCGACTTCCCCGCCCACTACGGCCGGAACCTGGACGCGCTGCACGACTGCCTGCGGGACCTCGCCGAGCCGACCGTGCTGGTCTGGCGCGGCTGGGGCACGCCGGCGCTCGCCGAGCCGCGGGCGTTCGCCGGGGTGGTGCGCGTGCTCGGCGCCGATCGGCCTGGCGCGGCGCTCGAGGTCGTGCTCGTCGGGCCGGGGCCGGCGGACGCCGCGCCGCTGCTGGGCTGAGCCCGCGCGTCGCTCGACGCGGTGGGGGCCCGGCGCGGGGGAGGTCCGGCGCTGGGAGGCGTCGTTTGGGGTGGGTCGTGTGCCTGAGGCATCGGCATGGCGGGGTGTGGGGTGCTCGAGGCGTCGCGGGGGTGGGTCGTGTGCGTGAGGCATCGGCATGGCGGGGCGTGGGGCACTCGAGGCGCCGTGGGGAGGGGTCGTGTGCCTGAGGCATCGGCATAGCGGGGCGTGGGGCACTCGAGGCGTCGCGGGGGTGGGTCGTGTGCCTGAGGCATCGGCATGGCGGGGCGTGGGGCACTCGAGGCGTCGCGGGGGTGGGTCGTGTGCCTGAGGCATCGGCATGGCGGGGCGTGGGGCACTCGAGGCGCCGCGGGGGTGGGTCGTGTGCCTGAGGCATCGGCATAGCGGGCCGTCGGGCACACGAGGCGCCCGTCGGGCCCGTCCAGCTCCTCGGCGACTGAGCGGAGTCGGCGTGCGCTCGCCTACGCCGGCGCCGCGCCGTGGAAGACGGCCTCCACGTTGTTCCCGTCGGGGTCGCGGACGAACGCCCCGAAGTAGCCCGGGTGGTACTCCGGCCACAGCCGCGGCGCGTGCAGCGACTCGGCACCCCAGGCCACCGCGGCGTCGTGGAAGGCCCGCACCTGCTCGACGTCGCGGGCGGCGAAGGCGATGTGCACCTCGCGGTTGGGGCCGTCGACGTGGTCGCCCTTGGTCGCGTCGGAGATCCAGAAGGCCGGGTTGCCGTCGCTGCCGTAGCCGACGGCCACCCCGAAGTCCATGACGCGGCCGTGGCCGAGCGTGCCCAGGACCGCGTCATAGAACGACCGGGACGCGTCCCAGTCGGCGCAGTTGATGCCGAAGTGGTCGATCATGCGGCGATCGTTCCACCGGGCGCCGACCACGTGAAGGTCCTGGGCGCGGGCCACGCTGCGGGCCGGCTGCGGGGGAGCCGTCGCGCGGGGGAGTCGTGTGCCTGACACCCGCCTATGCGTCGTTCTGAGGCACACGACCGGGCTCGGAGTGGGCTCGTGTGCCCCAGGCCCCGCCATGCCGGTGTCTCAGGCACACGACCCACCCCACGGGTGGGCCGAGCAGCCCCACCCAGGCTCAGTGCGTGCGCTGCGTCGCGGCGGCTGCGAGCCCGGCCAGCACGCCGCACGCGGCGTCGTCCCAGCCGAACCGCTCCCGGCCGCGGTCGAGGGCGTCGAGCGCCTGGCGGCCGAGGTCCGCGATCTGCTCCTCGACGCGGTCCCGGGCGCCGGAGTCGGTGATGATGCGGCGCATCTCGTCGACCTCGTCGGGCGTCAGCGGACCGCCCAGTGCGGCGTCGAGCCGCCGGGCGTCCGCGGGGGCGGCGCCGGAGAGGGCGTGGGCGACCAGCACAGTCCGCTTGCCCTCGACCAGGTCGTCGCCGGCGGGCTTGCCGGTGGTGGCGGGGTCGCCGAAGACGCCGAGCAGGTCGTCCCGGAGCTGGAACGCCTCGCCCAGGGGCAGACCGAACTCGGTCAGCCGGTCCAGCGTGACGGAGTCCGCGCCGGCCAGCGCGGCGCCGATGTGGAGGGGCCGCTCGATGGAGTACTTGGCCGACTTGTAGCGCAGCACGGTCATCGCCTCGGCGACGTCGGCGTGGCCGCGCGCCTGGACCGAGACGTCCAGGAACTGCCCGGCGATCACCTCCGACCGGCACAGGTCGAGCACGTCCTGCGCCGGTCCGGTGCGCTCCAGGCCGCAGGTGCGCAGCAGCTCGTCGGCCCAGGAGAGGAGCAGGTCGCCGATCAGGATGGCCGCCGCCGCGCCGTACTGCTCGGGGTCGCCGCGCCATCCGTCGCCACGGTGGCCGGCCTCGAACCCGCGGTGGGTCGCCGCGCGGCCGCGCCGGGTGTCGGAGGCGTCCATCAGGTCGTCGTGCACCAGTGCCGAGGCGTGCAGCAGCTCCAGCGACGCGGCCGCCCGCAGCACTGCGCTCGCGGCCGCGCCCTCGGGCACCCCGGCGACGGCCGAGTAGCCCCAGTAGCAGAACGCGGCGCGGAACCGCTTGCCGCCGGAGACCACCGCGCGCGCCTCGGCCAGGAGCCGATCGGCGTCGGGTCCGAGCGCCGCCAGGCGGACCGCCTGGAGGTCGAGGAAATGGTCCAGCTCACCCTGGACCCCGGCGCGGAATGCGCCCGGGTCCCATCCCGCGTCCGTCACGTCAGGACACCCTAGTGGGCACCCTAGAATCGCCCCCATGGCTACCGGTCCCGGACGCTCCCTACGTGATCTGATCGGCGCGGGCGAGCGTTCGTTCTCCTTCGAGTTCTTCCCCCCGAAGGACGCGGCCGGGGAGCAGCAGCTGTGGTCGGCGATCCGGGCGCTGGAGCCCTACCGGCCCACGTTCGTCTCCGTGACGTACGGCGCCGGCGGCACCACCCGCGACAAGACGGTCGCGATCACCGGGCGGATCGCCCGGGAGACCGAGCTGGTGCCGATGGCCCACCTGACCTGCGTCGGCCACACGCGCTCCGAGCTCGAGGGGATCCTCGACTCCTACGTCGCGGAGGGCGTCAGCCACGTCATGGCGCTGCGCGGCGACCCGCAGGAGGGTCCGCGCGCCGAGTGGACCCCGACGCCCGGCGGCCTCAACCACGCGGTCGAGCTCGTCGAGCTCGCCCACGCGCGCGGGTTCCGGGTCGGCGTCGCGGCCTTCCCCGAGGGGCACCCGTCGGCCGCGTCGCTGGACGCCGACGCCGACGTGCTGGTGGCCAAGGCCCGCGCCGGCGCCGAGTTCGCGGTCACCCAGATGTTCTTCCGCGCCGAGGACTACTTCGGCCTGGTCGACCGCGTCCGCGCTCGCGGCGTGGACATCCCGATCCTCCCGGGCATCATGCCGATCCTGAACCTGGCCGCGATCCGCCGCCAGGGCGAGCTGATCGGCACCAGCGTGCCGGACGACGTGGTCGCCAGGATCACGTCGGCGGGCGAGGACCCGGCGGTGGTCCGGGCGGCCGGCATCCGGCTGGCGGCCGAGCTCTGCGACGACCTGCTCGCGGGCGGGGCGCCGGGCCTGCACTTCTACACGCTGAACCGGTCCAAGGCGACGCTGGAGATCTTCGACGCCCTGCGGATCACCGTCTGAGACTGGCCGCGCGGCCGGTCAGGCGGGTCCGACGACCTGCGCCACCAGCGCCGCGGAGAGCGTTACGAACGCCATCCCGGCGCCCGGCGCCGCGTGCGCGCCGGCGGTCAGCACGCCCTCGATCGGCGTGGTCGGGCCGAGCCGCCGGCGTACCGTCCCGCGGCCCTGCCAGAGCACCCCGTACGGCGAGCCGCCGAACCGCTCCACCTGGTCGCGGGGGCTCAGGTCCAGCCGGGTGACCACCTGCTCGCGCACGTCGATCCCGTGCCGGGCCAGGGCGGTCAGCGGGTCCTCGACCAGCCGCCCGCGGACCAGCACGCTCCAGGCCGCGCCGCCCTCGGGGGCGGCCGTCCCGCGGCGCAGCACGATCAGCGGGTCGGCGTGGATGACCAGGTCGTGGTCCAGGTCCCGCTCGGCCTCGGGGAGCGGACCCTCCAGGCCCACGTGCACGGTGACCGGCGGCACGGCCGGCATCGTGCGCTCGACGAGCGGCCGGAGGGTCGGCAGCCGGCGGGGGTCGACGGCGACCACGACGCGGTCCGCGTCGAGGTCGCCATCGTCGGTGCGGACCGCGACCACGCGCCCGTCCCGGCAGACCAGGTCGCGGGCGGGCGTCCCGGTGCGGACCTCGACCTTCCGGGTGCGCAGCCGGCCGGTGAGGACGTCGGCGAGCCGACCCATGCCGCCGGGGACGCGCCAGACCCCGAAGCACTCCTCCAGGTAGGCGGTGACGCCCATCCAGGAGGGCACGTTGCGCAGGTCGTGCCCGGCGAGCACGGCCTCGTGGCCGGCGATCATCGCCAGCCGCTCGTCGCGGAAGTCGCGCCGCAGCCGGCGGTGCAGGGTCTCGCGGTCGCGGAGGAGGCGGTCCAGCTCGCGGGGGAGTGCTCCCCTCGTGAACGGGTCCCAGGGGACCTCCGCGTAGTGGCGCCGCAGCACCTCCCAGACGGGCCCGTAGGGGTCCACGTGGGCTGTCCAGGCCTCGCCGAGGCCGGCGCCCAGCGCCTCGAAGGCGTGCAGTTGGGCGGCCCGGGACCCGCCGGGGAGGCGGAGCGAGGTGCGGTCCTCGAACCGGTGCTCGCGGATCACCGGCAGCGGTTCCAGGTCCGCCTTGAGCTCGGCCTCCAGCGGGCGGCCGGACTTGCGGAACAGGTCGCGCAGCGCGGCGGGGAGGAGGGTCGCGGCCGGCCCGGACTCCCAGGCGTACCCGTCCTGCTCGAGCAGGCCGAGCGCTCCGCCGAGGCCGCCCGACGCCTCCAGCAGGGTGACCTGGTGGCCGAGCTTGGCCAGGCGTGCCGCGGAGGCCAGGCCCCCGAGACCGCCGCCGACGACGACGATGCTGCTCATCGGGTCACTCGACCTCGAGCGGGGTCGCGCCGGTGAGCGTGAGCAGCTCGCCGTAGCTGGTCGCGAAGACCGCGGCGGGGTGGCCGGCCGCCGCCCAGACGACCTCGTGCCGGGCGAGCCAGGGGTCCAGGTACGTCGCGATCGGTGCCGGGTGGCCGATGGGCGAGACCCCGCCGATCACCTGCCCCGTGTGGGTGCGGACGAAGTCGGGCGCGGCGCGGCGCAGGCGGGTGCCGAGCGCGGCGTCGGTCGCCTCGGTGTCCACGCGGTGCGCGCCGGAGGTGAGGATCAGCACGGGGGATCCGTCGGACTCGAACAGCAGGCTGTTGGCGATCGCGCCGACCTCGCAGCCGAGCGCCTGGGCGGCCAGCGCGGCGGTGTGCACCGAGTCGGGCAGAATGACGATCTCGCCGGCGCCACCACGACGTCGGTGCTCCTCACGGAACCGGCTGATCGAGGGATGGTCGTCCGACATGGGGCGACAATATCCGGCCCGTTCCGCGGGCCCAGAGGAGGAACGATGACGAAGCGGCCGGTGACGGTCGACCTCGCCAGCTGGCTGCTGTGGCTGCTGGTCGCGGCGGGACTGCTGATGTCCGTGCTGGTGGTGGCCTTCCGCGGCGACCTGAACGAGGTGTGGTCGCCGATGGAGGCCGGCGACGGCACGGTCCAGCCGACGGAGTTCGTGCCGGTGGTCCTGGTCCTCTACGGCGTCATCGCGATCACCATGCTGACCATGGTGCAGCTCTTCCGGAACCGGCACCTGTGGGCGCAGCACGGCCTGGCCGCCGTCGCGATCGGGATCGCGCTCGGCGCGATGGCGATGATGCGCACCGACTCGCCGTTGATGGTGCTGGTCGGCGCGGGTGCCGCGGGCGTCGCGGCGGCCGTCGCCGTGGTCTTCCTCTGGCATCCGGAGACGACCCGCTTCGTCCGCGGACGTGACTCTTGACGTTGTGACGGACCGGGGGTGTACCTTCGGAGGTGTTCGAACAGATGTTCGAACGACGGTCCGGTGGGGGCGCCCTCGACCCCGCTCCCACCGGACCCCGGACGAAGGGGAGGCACCGTGGCGAGCGAGGCGAACGACAACACCGAGGTCCCGGAGCTGCCGCTGTGGCGGCCGCACACCCTCCCGGCGACGACGCACTCCTACCTGCTGCGGGCGGCCGAGTCGCTGAGCGAGGCGGTCGCGGCGACGGACGCGGCCACGCGCTACGCCTGCGCCCACGTGGCCGCGCTCCGGGCGGCGGCCGCGCTGCTGGCCGCTCGCGCCCGGCCCACGCCCGGTCAGCGACGCCGCCAGCAGAACGCCTGGGCGCTGCTGGCCCAGGTGGCCCCGGAGATGGAGGAGTGGGCGACCTTCTTCGCGGCGGGCGCGGCCAAGCGCGCCGCCGCCGAGGCCGGCTCCTCGCGCGCCGCGAGCGACCGGGAGGCCGACGACCTGGTGCGCGACGCGGACCGGTTCCTGGCGGTCGTCGAGCGGGCGCTCGGCCTGAGCGAGCACCCGCCGGTCGGCGATCGGCTCGCCGGTCGGGCGGCCGGCTGAGGCGACGGAGCGGGAGGTCGTAGTGTTCGGCCCATGGTCCAGGAGAACCAGTCCACCGAACGTCGGGGATCGATCCGCACCGCGGTCGTGTGGGACGTGCTCGACGCGGCCCTCGCCGGCCCGCCCCGGGAGGTCGTCGACATCGGCGGCGGCACCGGCGGCTCGGCGGTGCGGCTCGCGGCCTCCGGCCACCGCGTCTCCGTGGTCGACCCGAGCCCGGACGCCCTGGCGGCCCTCGCGCGTCGCGCGGGTGAGGAGGGTGTCGAGGTGGCCGGCCACCAGGGGGACGTCGCCGGCCTGGTCGAGCTCGTCGGTGAGTCGAGCGCGGACGTCGTGCTCTGCCACGGGGTCCTCGAGGTGGTCGACCCGGCGGCGGCGCTGGCGGCGATCCGCGCCGTGCTGCGCCCCGGCGGCGTGCTCAGCCTGCTGGTCGCCCAGCGCAGCGCCGCGGTGCTGGCCCGGGCGATGGCGGGACACTTCGTCCACGCCAAGGAGCTGCTCGAGGGCGGCGGCGGTGAGCCGCGCCGCGGCCACCGGTTCGAGCTCACCGAGCTGCGGGAACTGGTCCGCGACGCCGGGTTCGGGGTCGACGCCGTGCACGGCATCCGCGTCTTCGCCGACCACGTCCCGGGCGCGCTGCTCGACGTCGAGCCCGGTGCGGCCGCGGCCCTGGTCGACCTCGAGCGCACGGCCGCGGGGCGCGAGGAGTACCTGCCGCTGGCGACGCAGCTGCACCTGCTCTGCTCCTGAGCCCGCGCTTCCGGGCCACCGGGAGCGGGGCCGCGCACCGGCCCGGACGTGAGCTCCTGGGCCGAGACCGATGCCGCGGAGTCGGCGTGCCGGCTCCTGCACGTGGACATGGACGCGTTCTACGCGTCGGTGATGACGCGGGACCGGCCGGACCTGCAGGACGTGCCGGTGATCGTCGGCGGCGGCCATCGCGGCGTCGTGCTGTCCGCGAACTACCCGGCGCGGGGGTTCGGCGTCCGGTCCGGCATGTCCGGCACCGAGGCCCGGAGGCTCTGCCCTCGGGCGGTCTTCATCGCGCCGGACTTCGACCTGCTGCGACCGGTCTCGCGGGCGATCATGACGACCTTCCGCTCCTTCACCCCGGTGGTGGAGGTGATGTCGCTCGACGAGGCGTTCCTCGACGTCGGCGGGGCCCGGCGGCTCTTCGGCGGGCCGGAGGCGATCGCCGCGGCGATCCGCGAGCGCGTGCGCCGCGAGCACGGGATCACGTGCTCGGTGGGCATCGCCGCGACCGTCTCGGTGGCGAAGCTGGCCAGCCGGCGCGCCAAGCCCGACGGCGTGCTGGTGCTGGCGCCCGCGGACCTCGTCGAACGGGTGCACCCGCTCGACGTCGGCGAGCTGTACGGCGTCGGTCCGGCGACGCGCGACCGGCTGCACCGGCTGGGCCTGGTCACCGTCGGCGACGTCGCCGCACTGGGCGTCGAGGAGCTGCGCGGACTCCTCGGCGACCACCTGGGAGCGCAGCTGCACGCGCTGTCGCACGGCACCGACCGGCGCGAGCTGCGCCCGGGCGGCGCCGGGGTGTTCGGCTTCGGCGAGGGAGCGCCGGAGGGGAGCATGGGCGCCCAGCGCACGCTGGCGGCCGACGTGGGGGACGCGGATCGGCTGGCCCGGGAGCTGCTCTCACTGGTGCAGCGGGTGGCGGCGCGGGTCCGGGCCGCGGCCAAGGTCGGGCGGACCGTGGCCGTGACCGTGCGGTTCAGCGACTTCAGCACGGTGTCGCGCTCGCGGACGCTGCCGGAGCCGACCGACGTCACCCAGGTCGTGTACGGGGTCGCCCACGCCCTGCTGCTGTCCGTGCTCCAGCGGCACCCCGGGCGCCGCGTGCGGCTCGTCGGTGTCGCCGTGCAGGGGCTGCGCCCGCGCCGGAGCGGCGAGACGCGCCAGGCCGCGCTCGGGGAGCCGGATCCGGGATGGCCGGCGGCGGACCGCGCGGTCGACCGCGTCGCGGGCCGCTTCGGGAACGGCGCGGTGCGGCCCGCGACCTTGCTCTGACGCGGTGGCCGCGTGCGGGCCCCGCGAGGCGATGCGGCTCCGGCGGCCCGGCCGCTCGGCATGTAACACGTCGTACCCGGGTCTGGTCGGCCGTCGGGCAGGGCGCCGCTCGCGTTCGCCGCGCTGGTCGTGGTCGTCCTCGGCGCGCTCGCCGTGCCGGTCGCGCAGATGCAGACCGCGCTGCCCTCCCGCTCCGAACATCCGCGTGCAGGCCG
>NZ_JBEGDJ010000013.1:0-95452 GCF_040191335.1 Nocardioides sp. YIM 152588
GGTACGGCCCGGAGGGAGGCGAGGCGCGGAGCCGGACCGGCGCCGCGCGCTGTCCCGTTCGGGCGCGCCGCTGTGGGGCGCCGGCGCGGTGGCGGCCGTGGTGATGGTGGTCGGGGTGAACGGGAGCCTGGCCTCCTGGATCCAGGCGGAGGTCGCCAACGGCACGAACTCGGTCGCCTCGCGGACCGCGGTGATCCTCAAGCAGGACGCCCAGGGCAGCTGCTCCTCGGGCGAGCAGGCCTCGAACCAGAACTCGACGTGCACCAACGACCTGTTCGGCAGCCTGGTGCTGTCGCCGCTGGACGCCAGCGCGAAGACCTACGACGTGAAGTTCACGAACATCGGCAGCGCGGGCGGGACGTCCTTCACGCTGACGCCGGTCTCGTGCACCACGCAGCCGGTCGCCGGGTTCACGCCGACCTACACGGCGCCGTCGCTGTGCACCGCGACCGCGGCCGCGGGCAGCACCCCGGCGGTCTACGGGGTCCAGGTGCGGATGAACTGCGCCAGCGGCGGGACGTCGTACGGCGACAGCACGCCGTGGAGCGACACCGCCTGGAACCCCGGCCCCGACACCTTCCGCACCCTCGACTCGTTCGGGACGCGGACCTACACGAACACCGGCCACCTCGCGGCCGGTGCGACCTGGTGGTGCCGGTTCTGGCTCAAGCTCGACGCCAACGAGAGCCCGTACGCCCAGAACCTCGCCGTGACCGAGACGTTCCGCTGGACGCTCGCGACCACCTGAGCCGTGACGCCAGCAGCTGCCACGCCCGAGACCGCGGAGCGATCCGCGGCGGGTCGTCGCGCGCCGTCGACGGCGTCGCGCGCCGCCCGGCACCGCCGGCGGCACCTCACGCCGTGGCTGGTCTGGGGCACCCTCGCGCTCGTCGCGGCCGCGGCCTTCGCCTGGTACGCCGACGGCGGTCGGTGGGCCCGGGTGGAGACGCCGTCCATGGGCACGACCGCCCCGGTCGGCGCCCTGCTGTGGGTCAAGCCGACGGACTTCGACTCCCTCCGGCCGGGCGACTTCATCACCTTCGTGCCGCCGGGCAGCGACCTGACCTTCAGCCATGCCGTCGAGGCGCGCAACGCCGACGGCACGATCGCGACCCGCGGTGAGCTGAGCCCGACCGATCCGTGGCGCCTCGAGGCCGAGGACGTGCGGGGACGTGTCGTGATGGTGTGGAAGGGAGCGGGCTGGCTGGCCCTGATGGGGCCGGCGCTGCTCGCGGGTGCCGTCGCCATCGCGATCGTCCGACGGTTCGTCCGTGCCGGCGCCCGAGCCCCGGTGACGCTGCTGCTCGGCGCGGCGCTCCTGGCGCTGACGATCAGCTGGTACGACCCGCTGGTCGGTGCCCAGCAGCTCGCGTTCACCGCCGACGACGACGGATCGGCGACCGGAACCTTCGTCGGCACCGGCCTGCTGCCGGTCGAGATCACGGCGGACGGCGGGGACCGGGTACGGATCGGCGCGGGCGAGGTCGGCACCGTCGAGGCGGTGGCACTGGGCGCGGGCGAGCAGGACGAGCACCGCCTCGAGGTCAGGATCGCGCCGGTGCTCGCCTGGTGGTGGTGGGCACTGATCATCGCCGGCTGCTTCAGCCCTGCTGTCGTCTCCGCGGTGCGGGAGCGTGCGGCGCGTCACGGTGCGGTGGCCCCATGACCCGGCGACGCGGTCGCGCCACGCTGTGGCTGGGGGCCGGCGCGGTGCTGGTGCTCCTCGCGCACGGCGTGGTGTCGGGGACGCTCGCCGGGTGGGTCGACGCCCGGGTGGACAACGCCAGCGGTGCGCAGAGCACGGCGGGCGTGATCCTCCGGCAGGACGCGGTCGGCGGTGACGCCGGAGCGTGCTGGTCGTCGGTGAACACCGCCAACAGCAACTCGACCTGCACCAACAAGCTCTTCCTCGACCTGTCGGTCGCGCCCGGCGCCACCGCGTCCAAGCTGGTGAAGTTCTCGAACGTCGGCGCCGCCCACGGCAGGACCTTCACGGTCACCCCCGGTGGGTGCACTCCCACCCCCGCGCCGACGAACCTGTGCAACTACACCGAGAGCTCCTACGCCGCCTACGGCGCGGCCTCCCCGGCGATCTCGGGGCTCAAGGTGTCGATGGCCTGCGGGCCGACGAGCACGGGCCTCACGTGGGCGACGCCGAAGTACACCACCGTCTCGGCGGCGACCCTGCAGGCGGCATCGGCGCAGACCCACACCGTGACCGGCACCCTCTCCAGCGGCGACCTGCGGTCCGGCGCCTCCTGGTACTGCCAGTTCTCCTGGGTGCTGGACCGGAACACCGATCCCGCGTACGCCGGCACCTCGATCCGGCTCGACCTCACCTGGAGCCTGGCGACATGACGGGTCGGAGGCCGGGGGGTGCTGCGCTCGCTCTCGCCGCTGTGGTCCTGGGTGCGGTGCTCGCTGTCCCGGGTGCCCGGGCGGCGTGGAACGCGGCCGAGGTGAGGAACCAGGGGACCGGGGCCGAGGTGAGCGCGCTGTCCGGGCCGCCGTCGACCCTGCAGAACGTCACCTGCCCCGCCGGAGGCAACCTGGACAACAACAACGCGTACCGGTATCTGAAGTGGACCCCATCCGCGGACGCCGATGCCGTCGGCTATCGGATCTACCTCTGGGCGAACGACGGCCAGGCCACCACCCAGGTGGTCGACGTGATGGGCAAGTCGGTCAGTCAATGGTGGGTCGGAGACGTGGGCTCGTCGGCGATGCACTACTACGGCTACTACTACGGGTCCTACTACGGCGCCGTGCTCTCGGTGCGGACCCTCTACTACGCGAACGGGGTGGACGCCGCCGCGGGTTACTCCACCCGGCGCAACGGCTGGCGGCAGAAGTGGCCGGAGGGGCGCTCCATCTACAAGTACAGCGCCTACGACGCGTCCTGCACGTCGCCGTCGAACCCCTGGGGAACGAGCTGGATCCTCTGGGACCCCAACGACAAGGCGCGCAAGATCCCGGTCGACGAGGACTGCCCGGCGGGCAGGGGATGCACGGGGCCGGATCGCGGATGATGTGACGGACGTCTCAAGTGGGACGTCCCTAGGCCGATCACACCCCAGTCGTCGCAAGTCCTGGGGGGAGTGTGCGGTGGGTGCAACGGAGCGCTCGTCGGAGGCGCGCTGTGCCGCGATGTCGGCGTGGTCGCGGTGCGTGGCGGTGGCCACCTTGGCGGTGGCGCTCGGCCTGCTGGTCAGGGAGCGGACCCTGGCCGCGTGGATCGGCGCGGTCATGACGAACGGAACGAGCTCGGTGCGGTCCGAACCCGGCCCGAGCCTGTGGCCGCCGACCTCGATCCGCTGCGTGGACGGCTTCTACGCCAACTCGTCCATCCGGTGGCGCGCGCCCGCGACCAACGCGGGGCTGGTCGACGGGTACCGGGTGTACGTCTGGCCGGGCATCGACACGACGCCCTACACCTTCGACGTCGCCCCGAGCGCCGGCGAGATGAGCTTCTCGGTGCCGGCTGACTCGAAGTACTACGGGCCGGGACCCGGGGGATGGACCGGCGCCGGCATCTCCGTCCGCGCCCTCAAGGGCTACGGGACGGCCGGTGCGTCGACGCGCGTCGCCGGGTGGTGGCAGCTGTGGCCGCAGGGGATCTTCATGTACCGGAACCTCGGCTACTCCCAGTGCTCCATGGTCGGCGGGTACCAGTACTGGGACCCCAACGTCTGGGAGCCCTGGCACGTCCCGCCGAGCATGGACTGACCGCTGCGGGCGAGGGTCACGGGTCGGGCCTGGTGGGTGGGTCCGAGCACCCGTCGACTAGCGTCCGGCTGTGACCGGAACCGTCGGCGTCTTCGCGCTCCAGGGTGATGTCCGTGAGCACCTGCGGGTGCTCGAGGGGCTGGGCGTGCGTGCCAGGGGCGTCCGCCGCGCGTCCGAGCTCGACGAGTGCGATGCGCTCGTGCTGCCCGGGGGAGAGTCGACGACCATGGCCAAGCTGGCCCGGACCTTCGAGCTGCTCGAGCCGATCCGGCATCGGATCGGGGCCGGCATGCCGGTGCTGGGCACCTGTGCCGGGATGATCCTGCTCGCCGACCGGGTGCGCGACGGGGCGGCCGGCCAGGAGACGATCGGCGGCCTCGACGCCACCGTCCGCCGCAACGCGTTCGGACGCCAGGTGGACTCGTTCGAGACCGACCTCGACCTCGCCGGCCTCGACGACCCGGTGCACGCCGTGTTCATCCGGGCGCCGTGGGTGGAGGAGGTCGGCCCCGGCGTCGAGGTGCTGGCCACGGCGCACGACCACCCCGTCGCCGTACGGCAGGGGAACCTGCTGGCCACGTCGTTCCACCCGGAGGTCAACGGCGAGGACCGGGTGCACCGCCTGCTGCTGGATCTGGTCCAGCGATAGACTCGACGCCGCTGAAACAGCGCTGTTGTCGAGCGGGAAGTAGGGACGCATGTCTGGCCACTCCAAGTGGGCGACCACGAAGCACAAGAAGGCTGCGATCGACGCCAAGCGGGGCAAGCTCTTCGCGAAGCTGATCAAGAACATCGAGATCGCCGCCAAGATGGGTGGTCCCGACCCCGCCGGCAACCCGACGCTCTACGACGCCATCCAGAAGGCCAAGAAGCAGTCGGTGCCCAACAAGAACATCGACTCCGCGGTCAAGCGCGGCGGCGGCCTCGAGGGCGGCGGCGTCGACTACGAGACGATCATGTACGAGGTCTACGGCCCCCAGGGCGTCGCGCTCCTCGTCGAGTGCCTCACCGACAACCGCAACCGCGCCGCGATGGAGGTCCGCACCGCGGTCACCCGCAACGGCGGCACCATGGCCGACCCCGGCTCCGTCTCCCGCCTCTTCGTCCGCAAGGGCGTCGTCGTGGTGCCCAAGTCCCACGAGGGCACGGACGTGTCGGAGGACGACGTGCTGGAGGCGACCCTCGACGCCGGCGCCGAGGAGGTCAACGACCTCGGCGAGGCCTTCGAGGTCCAGTCCGAGGCCACCGACGTGGTCGCGGTCCGCACGGCGCTCCAGGACGCCGGCATCGAGTACGACTCCGCCGAGGTCCAGTTCGTCGCGACCATGGACATCCCGGTCGCCGAGCCCGACGCCGCGGCGAAGGTGTTCAAGCTCGTGGACGCCGTCGACGACCTCGACGACGTGCAGAACGTCTTCTCCAACGCCGACATCTCCGACGACGTGCTCGAGGCCATCGACGCCTGAGGTACGCCGGCCGCCCGGTGGTTGAGGTGCGAGCGAAGCGAGCCTCGAAACCACCACCACCGGGCGTGTCCGGCCCCGAAGCGCCCCGGCCGCCGGGTAGCCTGCGAACACCTGTTCGATCTGGCGACTAGGAGGCCGGGCATGCGCGTTCTCGGGATCGACCCGGGGCTGACCCGCTGCGGCATCGGTGTCGTGGAGGGGGCGCTCGGTCGCCCGCTGCGGATGCTCGACGTCGGAGTGGTGCGCACCTCGGCCCACCTCTCGGTGCCGGAGCGGCTGGTGACCATCGAGGCGGGGATCGACGCCCGGCTCGACGAGCACGAGCCGGACGCCGTCGCGATCGAGCGGATCTTCGCCCGGTCCGACGTCTCCACGATCATGGGCACGGCGCAGGCGGCCGGCATCGCGATGGTCTGCGCCGCCCGGCGCGGGCTCCCGGTCGCGCTGCACACCCCGAGCGAGGTCAAGGCCGCGGTCTCCGGCAACGGCCGCGCGGACAAGGCGCAGGTCGGCGCCATGGTGACCCGGATCCTGCGACTCGACGCCCCGCCGAAGCCGGCCGACGCCGCCGACGCGCTCGCGCTGGCCATCACCCACCTGTGGCGCGGGGGAGCCCAGGCCCGGATCGACGCGGCCGTCGCGGCCGCCCCCAGGACCGCCAACCGTCTGACCGCACGCACAGTTCGGAGCCCCCGATGATCGCCTTCGTCCGCGGCCGCGTCGCCGCCGTCACCCTCTCCAGCGTCGTCCTCGACGTGTCCGGCGTCGGCTACGAGCTGATGTGCACCCCGGCCACCCTCGCCACGCTCCGCGACGGGCAGGAGGCGACGCTGCCGACGAGCATGGTCGTCCGCGAGGACTCGATGACGCTCTACGGCTTCGCCGACGCCGACGAGAAGGCCGTCTTCGAGCTGGTGCAGACCGCGTCGGGCGTCGGCCCCAAGCTGGCCCAGGCCATCGTCGCCGTGCTCTCGCCCGACGGCATCCGGACCGCGATCGCCGGTGACGACGTCAAGACGCTGACCAAGGTCCCCGGCATCGGGCAGAAGGGCGCGCAGCGGATCATCCTCGAGCTCAAGGACCGCATCGGCGCGCCGACGGGTGGTCGGGTCGAGGCGCCGCGGACCACCGGCGCGGCGCCCTGGCGGGACCAGGTGACCCAGGCGCTGGTCGGCCTGGGCTACTCGACCAAGGACGCCGAGAAGGCGGTCGACGCGATCGCCCCGGACGCCGAGGCGATGAACGGCTCGGTCAACGTGAGCGTGCTGCTGCGCTCCGCGCTCCGCACCCTGTCGAAGGCCTGAGGACGGAGTTTCGATGCCCTTCCACGAGGACGAGCTCGAGGTGGCGGAGGAGACGCACCTGCGGTCGCTGACCACGGCAGAGGCGGACGGCGACGAGCGCGCCGTGGAGGCGGCGCTGCGCCCCCGCAACCTCGACGAGGTCGTCGGCCAGGCCCGCGTGCGCGACCAGCTCGGCCTGGTGCTCGAGGCCGCCCGCCAACGCGGCCGCGCGCCCGACCACGTGCTGCTCTCGGGGCCGCCCGGGTTGGGCAAGACGACCCTGGCGATGATCATCGCCGCCGAGATGGGGACCGCCCTGCGCCTGACCAGCGGCCCCGCGATCACGCACGCCGGCGACCTGGCAGCGATCCTCTCCGGCCTCAACGAGGGCGAGGTGCTCTTCGTCGACGAGATCCACCGGATGTCCCGGCCCGCCGAGGAGATGCTCTACCTGGCGATGGAGGACTTCCGGGTCGACGTCGTCATCGGCAAGGGGCCGGGCGCCACGGCGATCCCGATCGAGCTGCCGCCGTTCACCCTGGTCGGCGCCACCACCCGGGCCGGCCTGCTGCCCGGCCCGCTGCGCGACCGGTTCGGGTTCACCGCGCACCTCGAGTTCTACGAGCCGCACGAGCTGGACCGCATCGTGCACCGCTCGGCCGGGCTCCTCGGTGTGGAGCTCACCACCGAGGGCTCCGCCGAGATCGCCTCCCGCTCGCGCGGCACGCCACGGATCGCGAACCGGCTCCTTCGCCGGGTTCGCGACTTCGCTCAGGTCCGCGCCGACGGCGTCGTCACCGCCCCGGTCGCGCGCAACGCGCTCGACCTCTACGAGGTGGACGAGCTCGGACTGGACCGACTCGACCGCGGGGTGCTCGACGTGCTCTGCCGCCGCTTCGGCGGTGGCCCGGTCGGCGTCTCGACGCTGGCCGTCGCGGTCGGCGAGGAGCGGGAGACGGTCGAGGAGGTGGCCGAGCCGTTCCTGGTGCGCAACGGCTTCCTGGCGCGGACGCCACGGGGTCGCATCGCCACGGACGCCGCCTGGCGCCACCTGGGCATGGCCCCGCCCGCCGACTCCTACCTCGGCCGCGACCGGGGCGACGCGGACGACGACGCTCTCTTCGGCGACTGACCTGCGGCGACTCCGCTCGCTCGGCGGCGCGCCCACCTCGGAACCCCCTCGGTGCACGGGTGCGCGGGTGTGGCTGGCTACACTTGCCCGTCGGTCCGACCCTGCTCCGAGAACCCGGACCGGGTACCAACGTGCTGAGAGGCTTTTCGTGGAACTGATCTGGATCCTCGCGATCGCGGTGATCTTCTGGCTGCTGATGATCCGTCCCCAGCAGCGCCGGCAGAAGGCCGTCCAGCAGCTGCAGTCGAGCCTGGAGGTGGGTGACGAGGTCATGCTGACCTCGGGCATCTTCGGCTCGATCGTCGAGCTCACCGACGACCACGTCGGCGTCGAGATCTCGCCCGGCACGACCATCCGCGTCGTACGCGGCGCCATCAACTCCAAGGTGCAGCGCGCGGACGAGTCCGAGGCCGAGGAGACCGAGGACGAGTACGACGGCTACGACGGCGGCGACGCCAGTCCGGGGCAGGGAGAGGACTGACCCGATGGCATCCCGACGTCACCGGCCAGGCCGGACGCTCGTGGTCTTCTTCCTCGGTGTCGCACTCTGCTACGGACTGGTAGCGCTCACCGGGAACTGGAAGCCGGCGCTCGGCCTCGACCTCGAGGGCGGCACCAGGATCACCCTCGTCGCGAACGGCTCGCCGAGCGCCGAGAGCCTCGACGAGGCGCGCCGGATCATCGACCAGCGCGTCAACGGCTCGGGTGTCACGGAGGCGTCCGTGACCACCCAGGGCGACCAGTACATCGTCGTCGAGGTCCCCGGCTCGACCGAGAACCGCAACCAGCTCGAGGAGACGGTCAAGCGCCAGGCGCAGCTGCGGTTCCGCCTCGTCGCCTGCTCCGAGGCCGACCCCGGCCCGTGCGCCACCACGACGCCGGGCCTGGGCCGCGCGCCGCTGAGCCTGGCGGCCGACAAGGACGGCAAGAAGGCGGACAAGAAGGCCAAGGCCGACGAGACGGCCTCGCCGTCCGAGGGCGCCTCCGAGAGCGCCACCGAGCCCACCGAGACCGCGACCGACGCCCCCGCCGAGACCGACCAGGTCGTCCCGGGCGACGGCACCGCCGAGGGCGAGATCGCCTGGAGCCGGAGCCCGGACGCCGAGTCCATCGCGCAGTACAACAAGTTCACCTGCCGCGACGACGGTGTCCTGCTCAACGCCAAGGGCAACCCGGCCACCGTGACCGACGACCCGGACAAGCCGCTGGTCGCCTGCGCCGAGCCCGAGGACGGCATCACGCAGAAGTACCTGCTCTCGCGCTCCGTGATCGAGGGCACCGAGCTCACCGACGCCTCCGCCGGCATCCCGCAGAACCAGCTGCAGTGGGTCGTCAACATCGAGATGGGCAATGACAGCGACAAGGCCCACCCCCAGGGCTCGACGGGCGCCAAGGACGACTTCGCGACGATCTCGCGCGCCTTCGCGGGCACCGAGGAGCAGTTCGCGATCGTGCTCGACGGCCAGGTGCTGTCGGCCCCGGTGATGAACTCGGTGATCACCAACGGCAAGTCCCAGATCGAGGGCGACTTCAACGAGACGACGGCGACCTCGCTGGCCAACAGCCTCAAGTTCGGCGCGCTGCCGATCTCGTTCGAGAAGAACCCGACGGTCGAGGAGATCGGCCCGTCGCTGGCCGGCAACCAGCTCCGCGCGGGCCTCACCGCCGGCGCGATCGGCCTGCTGCTGGTGATGCTCTACTGCCTGGTCTACTACCGCGGACTCGGCGTCGTGGTCGTGGCGTCGCTCTTCGTCGCCGCCGGGATCACCTACGCGATGGTGCTCCTGCTCGGCGAGACGGCGGGCTTCACGCTCACCCTGCCGGGCATCGCGGGCCTGATCATCGCGATCGGCATCACGGCCGACTCGTTCGTCATCTTCTTCGAGCGGATCCGTGACGAGATGCGCGAGGGCAAGTCGATGCGGGTCGCGGTGGAGACCGGCTGGGCCCGCGCCCGGGTCACCCGGATCGCGGCCAACACGGTGTCGCTGCTCTCCGCGTCGGTGCTCTACATCTTCGCGACCGGCGCGGTGAAGGGCTTCGGCTTCGCGCTCGGTCTGTCCACCCTGATCGACCTCGCGGTCCTGTTCTGGTTCACCAAGCCGATGGTGTCCTGGCTGGCCCAGTTCAGGTTCTTCAACTCCGGCAACAAGTGGTCCGGTCTGAGCAAGGAGACGCTCGGCATGGACGCTCCGGTGCAGTACGCAGGAGGCAAGGCCTGATGGGCAAGATGTCGAGGCTCGGCAACGACCTCTACCAGGGCCGCAAGTCGTTCGACTTCGTGGGCCACCGCCTGCTCTGGTACGGCGTGACCGCCGTGCTGGTGCTGTCCGCACTGCTGGCGATCTACGTCAAGGGGCTCAACTTCGGCGTGGAGTTCGTCGGCGGTACGACGTACTCGGTGCCGGTGGGCTCCGGCAATGCCACGCAGGACAACGCGGACCAGCTGCGCGAGTCGATCGCCGCGGCCGACATCGGGGGCGCCGAGAACCCGGTGGTGACCACCGCCGGCGACGACGCGCTCACGGTGCAGATGGAGACCCTGGACGCGAGCGAGCGTGCTGAGGTCGACGCGGCCGTGATCGCCGAGTACCCGGACCTCGCGGTCGAGGACATCTCCAGGACCGAGGTCGGCCCGAGCTGGGGCAAGGAGGTCGCCCAGCGCGCCCTGATCGGCATCGGCGTCTTCCTGGTGCTGGTCGTCATCTTCATCTGGATCTACTTCCGGGAGTGGAAGATGTCCGTGGCGGCGCTCGTCGCGCTGTTCCACGACATCGCCCTGACCGTCGGCGTCTACTCGCTCTCGGGCTTCCAGGTGACGCCCGCGGCCGTCACGGGCCTGCTCGCGATCCTCGGCTTCTCGCTCTACGACACGGTCGTGGTCTTCGACAAGGTCAAGGAGAACACCACGACCCTGCGCAAGAGCACGCAGTCGTACGGCGACGCGGCGAACCTGGCGGTCAACCAGACCCTGGTCCGGTCGATCAACACGTCGATCGTCGCGCTGATCCCGATCGGCGCGATCCTCTACGTGAGCGCCGTCCAGCTGGGCGCCAGCTCGCTGCAGGACCTCGCGCTCGCGCAGTTCGTCGGCATGGCCGCCGGCGTCTACTCCTCGGTGATGCTCGCGCCGCGCGTGCTGGTGCACCTGAAGTCGACCGAGACCGAGGTGCAGGAGCAGGCCCGCCGGGCCCGTGCCAAGAAGCGTGCGATGGCCGACCGGTACGCCGCCGTGCCGGCGTTCGCCGAGGACATGCCGGTCGTCGACCAGGAGCCCGAGGTCCCGTTCGAGGGCGAGGACCAGGGGTTCACCGCCGTCGACGAGCCGGTCCCGGCGCAGACGCGGACCCCGTCGACGCCCCCGGCCGCCGGCAAGGGCCGGGTGCTGCCGACGGCGGCCCGCCCGGTCGACGAGAGCGGCTCGTCGGGACGCAAGCAGCCGGTCCGCCAGCCCCGCTCCAAGCGCGGCAAGAAGTAGGCGCGATGTCGGCCACGATCGCCGAGCTGATGGCGCGGCTCGTCCGGGACGTCCCCGACTTCCCGGAGCCCGGGGTGATGTTCAAGGACATCACCCCGCTGCTGGCCGACACCGACGCCCTGCGGGTCGTCGTCGAGGCGCTCGCGGCCGCCGGCCGCGGCGCCGACGGCGCCCCGGTGGTGGACAAGGTCGCCGGCCTCGAGGCCCGCGGCTTCATCCTGGCCGCGCCGGTGGCGATGGCGCTCGGCGTCGGCTTCGTGCCGGTGCGCAAGCCCGGCAAGCTGCCCGGCGAGACCCACGCCATCGCCTACGCGCTGGAGTACGGCGAGGCGACTCTCGAGGTCCACGCCGACGCGTTCGCCCCGGGGGAGCGTGTGCTGGTCGTCGACGACGTGCTGGCCACCGGTGGCACCGCCGCGGCAGCCGCCGAGCTGGTCCGCCGCTGCGGCGCGGAGCCCGCGGCGCTGGCGGTGCTCATGGAGCTCGGCTTCCTCGACGGTCGCGCCGCCCTGGGCGGCCTGCCGGTCGCCGCGCTGCACGCGGTCTGAGCCCGCCGCTCGACGTCTCGTGCCAGGTCGGGCCGGGACGTCGTCCCCAACCGGGCGCCTCCCGGGCGGGGAGGGACCGGCGAGGTCCTAGACTGGCGCAATGAGTGAGGAACGCACCGCGCCACGGCCATCGGCGGTGCGTGCGCGGCTGGCACGGATGGGCAGCCGCAACGGGGCCAACCCGGTGCTCGAGCCGCTCTTCCGCGCGGTCCGGACCAACCACCCCAAGGCGGACCTGGCGCTGCTCGAGCGCGCCTACGTCACCGCCGAGCGGCTGCACGGCGAGCAGAAGCGCAAGAGTGGCGACCCCTACATCACCCACCCGCTGGCGGTCACCACCATCCTCGCCGGCATCGGGATGACCGAGCCGACGCTGGTCGCGGCCCTGCTGCACGACACGGTCGAGGACACGCCGTACACGCTGGAGGAGTGCCGGCGCGACTTCGGTGACGAGGTCGCCCAGCTGGTCGACGGCGTGACCAAGCTGGACAAGCTGGTCTACGGCGACACCGCGAAGGCCGAGACGATCCGCAAGATGATCGTCGCGATGTCGCGCGACATCCGGGTCCTGGTGATCAAGCTCGCCGACCGGCTCCACAACATGCGGACCCTGCGCTTCGTGCCGCACAAGAGCCAGGAGCGGACGGCGCGGGAGACGCTCGACATCTACGCCCCGCTGGCCCACCGGCTCGGCATGAACACGATCAAGTGGGAGCTGGAGGACCTCGCGTTCGCCACGCTGCACCCGAAGATCTACGACGAGATCGTGCGCCTGGTCGCCGAGCGCGCCCCCGCCCGCGAGCACTTCCTGGCGGAGGTGATCAGCCAGGTTGAGCACGACCTGCGCGAGTCGAAGATCAAGGCGACCGTCACGGGTCGGCCGAAGCACTACTACTCGATCTACCAGAAGATGATCGTCGGCGGCCGCGACTTCTCCGACATCTACGACCTGGTCGGCATCCGCATCCTGGTCGAGGAGGACCGCGACTGCTACGGCGTCCTCGGCGTGCTCCACTCGCGCTGGAACCCGGTCCTCGGCCGGTTCAAGGACTACGTCGCGATGCCGAAGTTCAACATGTACCAGTCGCTGCACACGACGGTGATCGGCCCGCAGGGCAAGCCCGTGGAGATGCAGATCCGCACCTTCGCGATGCACCGCCGGGCCGAGTACGGCGTCGCCGCGCACTGGAAGTACAAGGAGGCCGGCCGAGCCGGGCAGGACACCGAGCAGCGCGGCGACCTCGACGACATGACCTGGGTCCGGCAGCTGCTGGACTGGCAGAGCGAGGTCGAGGACCCCGACGAGTTCCTGGAGTCCCTGCGCTTCGAGATCAACCGCGCCGAGACCTACGTCTTCACCCCGCGCGGCGACGTCATCGCGCTGCCGTCGGGCTCCACGCCGGTGGACTTCGCCTACGCGGTGCACACCGAGGTCGGCCACCACACCATCGGCTCCCGGGTGAACGGGCGCCTCGTGCCCCTGGAGTCGACGCTCGAGAACGGCGACGTCGTCGAGGTGTTCACCTCGAAGGCGCCCACCGCCGGGCCGTCGCGGGACTGGCTGAACTTCGTCAAGTCCCAGCGCGCCCGCTCCAAGATCCGCCAGTGGTTCACCAAGGAGCGGCGCGAGGAGGCGATCGAGAAGGGCAAGGACGAGATCGCCAAGGTGATGCGCAAGGAGGGGCTGCCGCTCAAGCGGCTGCTCAGCCACGAGTCGCTCACCCAGACCGCCGAGCAGTTCAAGCTCACGGACGTCTCCGCGCTCTACGCCGCGGTCGGCGAGGGCAACCTCGGCGCGCAGACGGTGGTCCGCAAGGTCATCGAGCTGCACGGCGGGGACGAGGGCGCCGCCGAGGACCTGGCCGAGGCCGTCACCATCACGGGTCGCTCCCGTCGTACCAGGCTGGCGTCGGGCGGCGAGGCCGGCGTCATCGTCAAGGGCGCCCCCGACGTGTGGGTCAAGCTCGCCCGCTGCTGCGCGCCGGTGCCGATGGACCCGATCCTCGGCTTCGTCACCAAGGGCGGCGGGGTGTCGGTGCACCGCAAGGACTGCACGAACGCCGCCAGCCTGCTCCAGCAGCCGGAGAAGGTGCTCGACGTCGAGTGGGCCCCGACCGGCCAGTCGACGTTCCTGGTCAACATCCAGGTCGAGGCGCTGGACCGCTCGCGCCTCCTCACCGACATCTCGATGGTGCTCTCCGACGCCCACCTGAACCTGCTCTCCGCGACCCTCAACACCTCCCGAGACCGGGTCGCGAAGCTGCGCTTCACGTTCGAGATGGCCGACGCCAAGCACCTCGACACCGTGCTGAACTCCGTGCGGTCCGTGCCCGGGGTGTTCGACGTGTACCGGGTGACGGCCTGAGGGTGGCTGGTGGGGGGGGGAATCACCGGTCGACCGGTGATTCATGCGCTTGACGGGCATTGCAGCGCCTGTCAAGCGCAGGAAGTGCCTGTCCGCTGGGGCGCCTGGGACTCGTGGGGGCGGGGCCCGGGCTGGGCCGGAAAACGTCCACAGCCCCCGCCGGTCCCGGTGGCCTCTCCACCACGGGGCGGCTCGGCCTCGGCACTGTCGCAGGTGCCGGGTCTGCTGCTCGCATGTCTCTCGACCACGATGACCCTCGACTGCTCCCCATCTCCCTCCGCCCGGACCTCCTGGCTCGCGGCCACACCGACCGTACGCTGACCGCTGCCGTGCGGCGTGGAACCCTGGCTCGGCCCCGCCGCGGCGCGTACGTCGATGGCCCGGCCTGGGCCGGCCTGGATCCGGTCGGCCGATTCGCCGTCCGTTCGCGGGCAGCGCTTTCGCAGTCCCGTGCGCCGGCCTCGCTCAGTCACACCTCCGCGCTGACGATGCACGACGCCCCGGTGTGGGGTCTCGACCTGGGCGACGCCCACCTGACCAGACACGATGGGAAGACGGGCCGCCGGGAGGCAGGCGTTTGTCAGCATCGCGGCGCTATCGATCCGGCCGACGTCGTCTCGGTGCACGGCGTCGACGTCACGGCGCCCGCCCGTGCCGTCCTCGAGGTGGGCACGATCGCCCGTGCCGAGCAGACGCTGGTGGTCGCGAACCACTTCCTCCACCGCCGACAGGTCACGC
Organism: Nocardioides sp. YIM 152588; assembly: GCF_040191335.1. Classification (NCBI taxonomy): domain Bacteria; kingdom Bacillati; phylum Actinomycetota; class Actinomycetes; order Propionibacteriales; family Nocardioidaceae; genus Nocardioides; species Nocardioides sp. YIM 152588. The sequence goes on from NZ_JBEGDJ010000013.1 coordinate 14,737, forward strand.
TGGAGGAGCTGGTCGATCGGTACGGTGCGGCGACGGAGCGGTGGCCCGGCTCACAGGCCACGCGCGTCGCGTTGCGCCTCGCCGATCGGCGAGTGGCGTCCGTCGGCGAGTCGCGGCTGTCGTACTTCCTCTGGTGGCATCGCTATCCGACCCCGATACCGCAGTTCCGCGTGTACGACGGCGACGTGCTGGTCGCGGAGCTCGACTTCGCCATCCCCGAGCTGGGGATATGGCTGGAGTTCGACGGTCGCGAGAAGTACCAGCGCTACCTGCGGCCGGGGGAGGACGTGACCGACTTTGTCGTGCGGGAGAAGGGACGCGAGGACCTGGTGGCCGAGCTGACCGGTTGGCGGTGCTTCCGGGTGACCTGGCCCCACCTGGCGGAGCCGGTGAAGCTCGACCTCCGGCTTCAGGCCTTCATCGATCGGGTGCTGCGGTCGCGTCGCGCGGGTTGACCACTTCTCTCCCAGGCGTCACACCGGACGGGCACTTCGGTTGCTCGACAGGCGTTGCACTGCCTGTCAAGCAACCGAATCACCGGTCGACCGGTGATTCCAACGCCGCCAGCCTCAGCTGAAGTCCGCGCTCGCCCGCTTCGCCATCTCCAGGAACGACCGCCGCCCCTCGAGATTCTCCTCGAGCTCACGGACCTTCTTGTCGTTCCCGGCGGCACGCGCAGCGTCGAGCGCAGCCTCGGTCTCGGCGATGGCGGACTCAAGCTTGGCGATCATGTCGTCGGCGCGCGCGGACTTCTCCGGGTCGGTACGACGCCACTGCTCGTCCTCGACCTTGCGGATGGCGTTCTCGATGGCGCGCATCCGGCCCTCGAGGTCCTTGATCCGGTCGCGGGGGACCTTTCCGGCCTCGTCCCAGCGGTCGGCGAGGTCGCGGAACGCCTCCTTGGTGGCGGCCAGGTCCTGGACGGGGAGGAGCGCCTCGGCCTCGACCAGGAGCGCCTCCTTGACCTCGGCGTTGGCTGCGAACTCCGCGTCCAGGGCGGCGTTCGCGGCGTCGCGGGCACCGAAGAACTGGTCCTGGGCGGCGCGGAAGCGGGCCCAGAGCTGGTCGTCGATGGCCTTCGGGGCGGGGCCGGCGGCCTTCCACTGGCGCATCAGGTCGCGGTAGCGGCCCGCGGTGGGGCCCCACTCGGTGGAGCCGGCGATCGACTCGGCCTCGGTGACCAGGCGCTCCTTGATGACGCGGGCGCCCTCGCGGCGCTCGTCCTGCTCGGCGAAGTGGGCCTTGCGGGCCTTGGTGTAGGCCGACCGGGCGGAGGAGAACCGCTTCCACAGCTCGTCGTCGGTGGCCCGGTCCAGACGGGGGAGCTGCTTCCACTGCTCGAGCAGCTCGCGGAGCCGGTTGGCGCCGTGCTTCCAGTCGCGGCCGCCGGCGATCGACTCGGCCTCGGAGGCGAGCTTCTCCTTGGCCTCGCGCGCCTCGCTGGAGCGGCGGGCCTTCTCGGCGCGTCGCGCGTCGCGCTGCGTCGCGATGACCGGGCCGAGCTCGTCGAGCTTGGCGCTGAGACCGGCGAGGTCGCCGACCGCGTTGGCGTCGGTCACCTGGCCGCGGACGGTCTTCACCGCGGTGGCTGCCTCGTCGGGGGAGAGCACGCCCGAGTTCACTCGGCGGTGCAGCAGGTCGACCTCCACGGCCAGGCTCTCGAAGCGCCGCGTGAAGAAGGCCAGAGCCTCTTCCGGGGTCGCGTCCGGGACCTGACCGACTGCCCGCTCGCCATCGGTCGTCTTCACGTAGACGGTGCCGTCGTTCTCGACACGTCCCCACTCCGAGTAAGTCACAGTGGGCCATGCTAGTGCCGAACTCGGCGGCCGATAGGCTGGGTCGGTGCTGATCGCCGGCTTTCCCGCGGGACCGTGGGGTACGAACTGCTACGTCGCAGCCACCGGAACGGGCACCGAGTGCGTGGTGATCGACCCCGGGAAGGACGCCTCAGCCGGCGTCGCCGAGGTCGTTCGCGAGCACCGGCTCAAGCCCGTCGCGGTGCTGCTGACGCACGGCCACATCGACCACATGTGGTCGGTCGCCCCCGTGGCAGGCACCTACGACGCGACCGCCTGGGTGCACCCGGCGGACCGTCACCTGCTCACCGACCCGATGGCCGGGATGAGCCGGGAGACCTCCCAGATGCTCCTCGGCGGCGACTACACGTGGGCCGAGCCCGACGACGTCCAGGAGCTCTCCGACGGGCGCACCCTGGAGCTGGCCGGACTCGAGCTCACGGTCGACCACACTCCGGGACACACCGGCGGGTCGGTCACCTTCCGGACCCCGTACGGCGACCAGGGGATCTCCCAGGTGATGTTCTCCGGCGACCTCCTGTTCGCCGGTTCCATCGGGCGCACGGACCTCCCCGGCGGGGACCATCCGACGATGCTGCGCACGCTCGCCGCGAAGGTGCTGCCGCTGGACGACGACATCGCCGTCCTGCCCGGCCACGGCGAGCAGACCACGATCGGGCGCGAGCGCGCCACCAACCCGTTCCTCCTCGACCTGCTGGACTCCGGTTCCGCCGGCAGCGTCACCCGAGGCCTGTAGAGAGACCCTGTAGCCCCTGATGAGTGCCAAGCCGACCCCGCTCAGCGGGTTCCCCGAGCTGCTGCCCGCCCAGCGCGTGGTGGAGCAGCAGGTCATCGACATCCTGCGCCGTACCTTCGAGCTGCACGGCTTCGCCGGCATCGAGACGCGCGCGGTCGAGCCCCTCGACCAGCTGCTCCGCAAGGGCGACACCTCCAAGGAGGTCTACGTCCTGCGCCGGCTCCAGGAGGAGTCGGCCGAGGGCCACGCCGGCATGGGCCTGCACTTCGACCTGACCGTGCCGTTCGCCCGCTACGTGCTGGAGAACGCGGGCAAGCTGGAGTTCCCGTTCCGGCGCTACCAGATCCAGAAGGTGTGGCGCGGCGAGCGCCCGCAGGAGGGGCGCTACCGCGAGTTCCTCCAGGCCGACGTCGACGTGATCGGCCGGGACACGCTCGGCTTCCACCACGACGTCGAGGTCACCCGGGTGATGGTCGACGCGCTCACCCGGCTCGACTTCCTGCCGCGGTTCCGGCTGCAGGTCAACAACCGCAAGCTCATCCAGGGCTTCTACCTGGGCCTGGGCGTGACCGACACCGACGAGGTGATGCGGCTGGTCGACAAGCTCGACAAGCTGCCCGCGGAGAAGGTGCACGCGATGCTGGTCGCCGAGGCCGGCATCGACGCGGCGACCGCGGACCGGGTGCTGGCGCTGGCCACCATCCGCACCGACGACGCCTCCTTCGTGGCCAAGGTCCAGGAGTTCGGCGTGGAGCACCCGATGCTCGCCGAGGGCCTCGACGAGCTGTCCCGCCTCGTCACCGGCGTGGCCGACCTGGCCGGTGACCGGGTGACGGTGACCGCCGACCTGTCCATCGCCCGCGGGCTGGACTACTACACCGGCACCGTCTTCGAGACGCGGCTGGAGGGCTACGAGTCGATGGGCTCGATCTGCTCCGGCGGCCGCTACGACGCGCTGGCCAGCGACGGGCGCAGCACCTACCCGGGCGTGGGCATCTCCCTCGGCGTCAGCCGCGTGGTGGTCCCGCTGCTGGCCAAGACCGGGATCACGGCCGACCGCTCGGTGCCGAGCGCCGTGCTGGTCGCGCTGGCCGAGGAGGAGTCGCGCCCGGCCAGCGAGCGGGTCGCCACCGCGCTGCGCGGGCGCGGCATCGCCTGCGAGGTGGCGCCGTCGCCGCAGAGGTTCGGCAAGCAGATCCGGTACGCCGAGCGGCGCGGCATCCCGTACGTCTGGTTCCCGCGGGACCCGGCCGACGACGACAGCGACCACCAGGTCAAGGACATCCGCAGCGGCGAGCAGTTCGCCGCTGACCCCCAGGCGTGGGAGCCTCCCGTTGAGGACCTGCGTCCCCGCATCACCCGCACCACCACATCCCCCAAGGAGACCCCGAAGTGATCCGCACCCATGACGCCGGCAGCCTGCGCCCCGAGCATGTCGGTCAGACCGTGACGCTGGCCGGCTGGGTGGCCAACCGCCGCGATCACGGCGGTGTCGCCTTCATCGACCTGCGCGAGACCAGCGGCGTCGTGCAGGTGGTGATCCGCGACGAGGAGGTCGCGCACCACCTGCGCGCCGAGTACTGCCTGAAGGTGACCGGCGAGGTCATCGCCCGCAAGGAGGGCAACGAGAACCCGAACCTGCCGACGGGCGCGATCGAGGTCGTCGCCGCGGACGTGGAGGTGCTGAGCGCCTCCGCGCCGCTGCCGTTCCCGATCAGCGACCACGTCGAGGTGGGGGAGGAGGCGCGCCTGCGCCACCGCTACCTCGACCTGCGCCGCACCGGCCCGGGCGACGCGATCCGTCTGCGCAGCAAGGTCAACCACGCCGCGCGCACCGTGCTGGCGGGCCACGACTTCGTCGAGATCGAGACGCCGACCCTGACCCGCAGCACCCCCGAGGGCGCCCGCGACTTCCTGGTGCCGGCGCGCCTGCAGCCGGGCAGCTGGTACGCCCTGCCGCAGAGCCCGCAGCTGTTCAAGCAGCTGCTGATGGTCGCCGGCATGGAGCGCTACTTCCAGATCGCGCGCTGCTACCGCGACGAGGACTTCCGTGCGGACCGGCAGCCCGAGTTCACCCAGCTCGACATCGAGATGAGCTTCGTGGACCAGGACGACGTGATCGCGCTGGGCGAGGAGATCGCGGCGGCGCTGTGGAAGCTGGTCGGCTACGACGTGCCGCTGCCGATGCCGCGGATGACCTACGCCGAGGCGATGGCGCGCTACGGCTCGGACAAGCCCGACCTGCGCATGGGCCAGGAGCTCGTGGAGTGCACCGAGTACTTCGCGAACACCACCTTCCGCGTCTTCCAGGCGCCGTACGTCGGCGCCGTGGTGATGCCGGGTGGCGCCAGCCAGCCGCGCAAGCAGCTGGACGCCTGGCAGGAGTGGGCCAAGCAGCGCGGCGCGAAGGGCCTGGCCTACGTGCTGGTCGGCGAGGACGGCGAGCTGGGCGGCCCGGTCGCCAAGAACATCACCGACGAGGAGAAGGCCGGCCTGGCCGCCCACGTGGGCGCCCAGCCGGGCGACTGCATCTTCTTCGCGGCCGGCGCCGTCAAGGCCAGCCGGGCGCTGCTCGGTGCCGCGCGCCTGGAGATCGGCCGGCGCTGCGGCCTGATCGACGAGGACGCCTGGAGCTTCCTGTGGGTGGTCGACGCGCCGCTCTTCGAGCCGACGGGCGACGCCACCGCGGCCGGCGACGTGGCGGTCGGCAGCGGGGCCTGGACGGCGGTGCACCACGCCTTCACCTCGCCGCAGGACGCCGAGACGTTCGACCAGGACCCCGGCAACGCCGTGGCCTGGGCCTACGACATGGTCTGCAACGGCAACGAGATCGGCGGCGGCTCGATCCGTATCCACCGCGAGGACATCCAGAAGCGCGTCTTCGAGGTGATGGGGATCGGCGAGGCCGAGGCAGAGGAGAAGTTCGGCTTCCTGCTCGAGGCCTTCAAGTACGGCGCCCCGCCGCACGGCGGCATCGCGTTCGGCTGGGACCGGATCGTCGCGCTGCTGGCCCGCACGGAGTCGATCCGCGACGTCATCGCGTTCCCGAAGTCCGGCGGCGGCTACGACCCGCTCACGGCGGCGCCGGCGCCGATCACGGCCGCCCAGCGCAAGGAAGCCGGTGTGGACGCGAAGCCGGCGAAGGAAACGCCGGTCGAGGCCTGAACGGCCTCAAGTTGTCTCGGTGACGATGGTCTCGGCCGCATGAGCGGCCGAGACCATATCGTTACCGCAGGGTGACCATCTGGCTGCCAGTGGTCGCTTAGAGTCCAACCGGCGCCAAACGGCGCCGCGAGTTTGTTGTGGACGGCGGAGGATGCGGCATGACGTTGCCGGCAGCTGACCTCTCGACCGAGGACCAGAAGGGTCCGGTCGGGGAGGGCGAGCGCAAGAAGATCGCGGGACGGTCTCCCACCCGGATCGCGTTCGACCGGCTCCGGAAGGACCCCATCGCGGTCACCTGCTTCGTGATCGTGGTGATCTTCTTCCTGATCGCCATCTTCGCCGACCAGCTGAACGCGCTGCTCGGTGTCTCGACCGAGACGGTGCGCGCCAGCGACTACGTCAACCTGACCACGGGTCTGCCGCTGACCGGGCCGCCGAACCACGGCTTCGACCCGGCGCACCCGTTCGGCGTCGCGCCGCTGGACGGCACCGACAACCTGGCGGTCTGGATCAAGGGCTGCCAGACCTCGCTGTTCCTGGCGACGATGGCGGCCGTCCTCTCGGTCACCATCGGGGTGGTCCTGGGCCTGCTCGCCGGCTTCCTCGGCGGCGCGGTCGACGCGGTCATCTCGTTCATGACCGACGTCTTCCTGACCTTCCCGTTCCTGGTCGGCGCGCTGGCCCTGGCCCCGATCATCAACGACCGCTGGGCGACGGACCCGGAGATGCTGAAGACCGTCAGCTTCTGGTCCCTGGTCGGCATCCTGACCTTCTTCGGCTGGATGACCGTGGCCCGCCTGGTCCGTGGCGAGGTGCTCTCGCTGCGCGAGCGGGAGTTCGTCAAGGCCGCCCGCGTGATCGGCGTGCCCACCCGCCGCATCCTCGTCAAGGAGATGCTGCCCAACCTGATCGCGCCGATCGTCATCTCCTTCTCCCTCGGCCTGCCGGCCTACGTCTCCGCCGAGGCTGGTCTGTCCTACCTCGGCATCGGCATCGTCGGTCGCGAGTCGTGGGGCCGCACGATCGAGGCGGCCACCCCCTGGTGGGAGCAGTACCCGCAGTACCTCCTGGCCCCGGTCATCGGGATCGCCGTCCTCGTGGTGGCGCTCAACCTGCTGGGGGATGCGATCCGGGATGCCTTCGACCCGAAGACGCGTCGTTGATCCCTCTCTGAACGTCGGTGTGCGCTATCTGCGCGTGCCTACGCAACAACAAAGAAAGGCTGGACAGATGATTCGCAAGAAGGCGTTTGCCGCAGGCCTCAGCGCCGCGGTGCTCACGCTTTCCCTTGCTGCCTGCGGTGGCAGTGACGAGGGCGACAGCGAGAACAGCGGCTTCACCGAGACCAGCGAGTCCGGTGGCAAGAACCCCGAGGCGGTCGGCCCCGCGCCGGAGATCGACGGCGCCCAGGCCGGCGGCGAGATCACCGTCCTCGCCCCGGACCCGGACGACGGCATCGACAGCCTGGACCCGGCCAGCCTCTGGTCGGTGACCGACAACGGCATCCTCCAGGACCTGGTGTTCCGCTCGCTGACCACCTTCCGCCAGAACGCGGACGGCGCCTACGAGCTGGTCCCCGACCTCGCCACCGACCTCGGCACCCCGAACGAGGACTTCACCGAGTGGCGCTTCACCCTGAAGGACGGCATCAAGTGGGAGACCGGCGACCCGGTCACCGCTGAGGAGGTCGCCTTCGGCATCAAGCGCTCCTTCGACGCCGACCGCTTCGGCACCGGCCCGGGCACCGCGTACTCCAAGCCCTACTTCGAGGGCGGCGAGGACTACAACGGTCCCTACGTCGACGGTGACAACTTCCCCGCGGTGACCACCGAGGGCAACGACATCATCATGAAGTTCGGCACCCCGTTCTCCGAGATGGACTACTACGCCATCTTCCCGGCGATCGGCCCGGTCCCGCTGGACGCCAAGCCCGACCAGTACAAGCTGAAGGCGCTGTCCACCGGCCCGTACAAGGTCGACAAGTTCGTCCCGAACCAGGAGCTCGTCCTGGTGAAGAACGACCAGTGGGACGCGGACACCGACCCGGCCCGCCGTCAGCTCGTCGAGAAGTACACCTTCAAGTTCGACGTGAACCCGCAGGTCGCCGCCGAGACCGTCTTCAGCGACGCCGGCGCCACCACCGTCGTGACCTCGATGCAGGCCACCGACTTCAACAAGGCGAACCAGCAGGGTCTCCAGGACCAGGTCGTCGTCGGCCCGCAGCCGTGCACGAGCTTCGTGATGCCGAACTACGACAAGGTCACCGAGCTCGAGGTCCGTCAGGCCCTCGCCTACGCCTACGACTACGAGAACGTGTGGTCCGCCGGCGGCGAGCTGTCCGGCGTCACCCGCGCCAACGGCGCCACCGACCCCGACCTCGGCTTCGGCCTCCTGCCCCCGGGCATGGCCGGTCGCCAGGTCTGGAGCGGCCCGTTCGACGAGCCGATCTCCTACGACCCGGAGAAGTCGAAGGAGCTGCTCGCCGAGGCCGGCTACGAGCCCGGTGAGTACGAGGTCTCCTTCGTCTACGACGGCTCGACCCCCGAGGGTGAGGCGTCCGCCGAGCAGCGCCAGCGCGGCTACGAGGAGGGCGGCTTCTCGGTGAAGAAGTACCCCTACACCGCGGGCAGCCTGTACGACGTCTGGACCGACCCGGACAACAAGCTGTACAAGCAGATCAACCTGCTCGGTACCGCCTGGTGCCAGGACTGGCCGTCGGCGTCGACCTTCCTGCCGCCGATCGTCGAGACCGGCTCGGCCTACAACACCGGCAACTTCTCGGAGGAGTCGGTCGACAGCGAGATCGACCGCATCCGTACGCTGCCGGTCGACGAGCAGGCTGACGCCTGGGGCGAGCTCGAGGTCACGCTGATGACCGACTACCAGCCGGTGATCCAGTCTGGCTACTACCAGAACATCTTCGGCTTCGGTTCCAGCATCGGTGGCTTCAACAACGACACCTCCGTCGGTGGCGCCCCCGACTACCGCTCGATCTACGTCAAGTGACCCTGGTCCACTGACACCGATCTGAGCCGGTAGGCCCAGCATGACCTCCCGGGTCCGGGCGGCGATCTGCCGCCCGGACCCGGGAGTCCGTAACATTCGATCCGGAGGGATCCTCGATGTTCTCGTTCCTGATCAAGCGCATCCTCTCGGGGGCGCTGATCGTGGTGCTCGTGTCACTGCTGGTGTTCACGCTGTTCTGGTACGGCCCCAAGAGCCCCGCGCTCGAGCTGTGCCGGCGTGACACCAACAACCGGTGCACCCCCGAGAAGTTGGTCCAGTTCGAGGAGAACCTCGGCTACAACAACCCGATGCTGTCCGAGTACGGCACGTGGGCCAAGGGCCTCGTGTCGGACCGCACGATCACGATCGGCACCGCGTCTTACGAGTGCCCGGCGCCGTGCCTCGGCCTCTCCTACCGTGACCGCAGCCTGGTCACCGACCAGCTCAAGCAGAAGTTCCCGGTGACGCTCAGCATCGCTGTCGGCGCGTCCGCGCTCTACCTGTTGATCGGCGTGACGGTCGGCGTACTAGCGGCTCGAAAGCGGGGCACCGTCTCCGACAAGGTGCTCGTCGCCTCCACGCTGGTGTTCAGCTCTATCCCGTACTACCTCGTCGCGCTGATCAGCTTCCTGGTACTCACACTGAGCACGTCGATCTTCCCCGACGTCAGATACGTGCCACTGTTCGAGAACCCAGCCGCCTGGTTCTCAGGGCTGCTGCTCGTCTGGCTGGTGATGGGCCTCTACGGCGCCACCTCCTACACCCGGTACTCCCGCGGCTCGATGGTGGAGGCGCTCAGCGAGGACTACGTCCGCACGGCCAAGGCGAAGGGCCTGAAGACCCGCAAGGTCGTGATCCGGCACGCGCTGCGCTCGGCGATGGTCCCGGTGATCACGATCTTCGGCCTCGACGTCGCCTTCCTGCTCTCCGGCACCGTCTTCACCGAGAAGATCTTCTCGCTCGAGGGGATCGGCAAGTGGGGCATCGACGCCGTCTACATCAGCGACCTGCCGGTTGTGCAGGCGACCACGCTGGTGCTCGCCGTCTCCGTCGTCGTGATGAACATCATCGTCGACATCTTCTACAGCTGGCTCGACCCGAGAGTGAGGCTCTCATGACCGCCGCCGACGCCGGCGCGCCGTACCTGGAGATCAACAACCTGACCGTGCGGTTCCCCACCGCCGACGGTCTGGTCCAGGCGGTGACCGACCTGAGCTACAGCGTCGAGCTGGGCAAGACCCTGGGCATCGTGGGCGAGTCCGGCTCGGGCAAGTCCGTCTCCAGCATGGCCGTGCTCGGTCTGCACGACGCCCGCACCGCGCAGATCGAGGGCTCGATCAAGGTGGGCGGCACCGAGGTGGTCGGGCTGCGCGAGGAGAAGATGCGCCAGCTGCGCGGCAACTCCGTCGCGATGATCTTCCAGGACGCGCTCGCCGCGCTGCACCCGTTCTACAAGGTCGGCAAGCAGCTCAGCGAGGCCTACCTGGTCCACCACCCGTCGGCGACCAAGAAGGAGGCCCGCCGGCGCGCGGTCGAGATGCTCGACCGCGTCGGCATCCCGCAGCCGGACAAGCGGGTGGACCAGTACCCGCACCAGTACTCGGGCGGCATGCGCCAGCGGGCGATGATCGCGATGGGCCTCATCAACGACCCCTCGCTGCTGATCGCCGACGAGCCCACGACCGCGCTGGACGTCACCGTGCAGGCGCAGATCCTGGACCTGCTCCAGGACCTGCAGCGCGAGTTCAACTCCGCCATCGTGATCATCACCCACGACCTGGGCGTCGTGGCCGAGATGGCCGACGACGTGCTGGTCATGTACGGCGGGCGCAGCGTGGAGCGGGGCTCCTGCAAGGAGATCCTCACCCACCCGGAGATGCCCTACACGTGGGGTCTGCTCTCCAGCGTGCCGGACCTCAACGCGGACCCGAACGCGCGGATGATCCCGATCCCGGGCAACCCGCCGAGCCTGCTCACGCCACCGCCGGGCTGCGCGTTCGCGCCCCGGTGCCTGCACAAGGACAAGGTTCCCGGCGGTCTCTGCGAGACCACGCTGCCGGAGCTGCGTCCCGGCGGTCGTGGCAGCGACCACCTGAAGCGCTGCCACCTGCCCGACCCCGACGCGGTCTACGAGGCGGAGATCCTGCCCGAGATCGCGCCCGAGCTCACCGAGGAGAGCCGATGAACGCCGAGTCGTCCGAGGACCTCGCGGCCGAGATCACCCCCGCGGACCTCCTGGAGTCGGCGACCCACGGGCACGCCGCCAGCCAGATCGACCCGGACGCCGAGCCGGTGCTGACGGTCAACAACCTGCGGATGCACTTCCCGATCAAGAGCCCGCTGCTGCGGCGCACGGTCGGTCACGTGCAGGCCGTCGACGGCGTGTCGTTCGAGCTGCCCGCCGGCGGCTCGCTCGGCCTGGTCGGCGAGTCCGGCTGCGGCAAGTCGACCACCGGCCAGCTGATCACCCGGCTCTACAAGCCGACCAGCGGCTCGATCGAGTTCGACGGCAAGGACCTCGCCACGCTCGGCGACCGGGAGCTGAAGCCGCTGCGCCGCGAGGTGCAGATGATCTTCCAGGACCCGTACAGCTCGCTGAACCCGCGGCACACCGTCGGCTCGATCGTGGGCGCCCCGCTGCGGGTGCACAACGTGGTGCCGAAGAACAAGGTGCTCAGCCGCGTCCAGGAGCTCCTGGAGGTCGTCGGCCTCAACCCGGAGCACTACAACCGGTATCCGAACGAGTTCTCCGGCGGCCAGCGCCAGCGCATCGGCATCGCCCGGGCGCTCGCCCTGCAGCCGAAGGTGATGGTCGCGGACGAGCCGGTCTCCGCGCTCGACGTCTCCATCCAGGCCCAGGTGATCAACCTCCTGCAGGACCTGCAGAAGGAGTTCGAGATCGCCTTCCTGTTCATCGCCCACGACCTCGCGGTGGTCAAGCACTTCTGCCCCGAGATCGCCGTGATGTACCTCGGCAAGATCATCGAGATCGGCGACCGGGACAGCATCTACGCCAACGCCCACCACCCCTACACGCAGGCGCTGCTCTCCGCGGTCCCGGACGTGAAGCAGGCGGCGGTCGGCGGCCGCCGGGAGCGGATCCAGCTCACCGGCGAGGTGCCCAGCCCGATCGACCCGCCGTCGGGCTGCCGGTTCCGCACCCGGTGCCCGATCGCGCAGGAGATCTGCGCGAAGCACGAGCCGCCGCTGCTGCAGATCGGCAAGCGCCACAAGGTCGCCTGCCACTTCCCGGCCCGCCTCGGCGAGGCCCCGCAGCAGCCGGTCACCGCCCGGCTCCTGGGCGTGGACGGCAGCGGGCAGCCGGACCCGGGCGCGACCCCGAGCACCGAGCTGGTCGATCAGCCGGGGTACGCCGACACCTGGTTCGACCTCGACGCCAAGACGATCGGCCGGGGCTGACGGGTTGGTTGGCTGAGTGGTCGAGGCTGACCAGGGTGAGGGCCTCTTCGGCGCGGATGTCGCCGGGGGCCCTCGTCCCGTCCCTACGGGTGGGTCGCTGAGCGATGCCGCCCACGCGGCCGCGCCGCTGGCTGTCCGGATGCGCCCGCGCACCCTGGACGAGCTGATCGGCCAGTCGCAGCTGCGCGCGCCGGGCTCGCCGCTGCGCCAGCTGATCGAGACCGACAAGTCGCTGTCGCTGCTGCTGTGGGGCCCGCCCGGCACCGGAAAGACCACGATCGCGTCGATCATCAGCCAGCAGACCGGCCGCCGGTTCGTCGAGATCTCGGCGGTCGCCGCCGGGGTCAAGGAGGTCCGGGCCGCGATCGACTCCGCCCGCGCCACGCTCGTCGCGACCGGCGCGGAGACGGTGCTCTTCGTCGACGAGGTGCACCGCTTCTCCAAGGCCCAGCAGGACGCGCTGCTGCCCGGCGTGGAGAACAGGTGGGTGACCCTGGTCGCGGCGACCACCGAGAACCCGTCGTTCAGCGTCATCTCGCCGCTGCTCTCGCGCAGCCTGCTGCTGCGGCTGCAGTCGCTCGACGACGACGACGTGCGCGACGTGCTGGCCCGGGCGGTCGCCGACGAGCGGGGCCTGGCGGGCCGTCACGCCCTCACCGACGAGGCCCGCGAGCACCTGGTCCGGCTGGCCGGCGGCGACGCCCGCCGCTCGCTGACCTACCTGGAGGCCGCGGCCGGCGCGGCCACGCTGGCCGGGCGCACCGACGACGAGGGCCGCGTCGTGATCGACGTCGACACCGCCGAGGCGGCCGCCGACCAGGCCGCGGTCCGCTACGACCGCGACGGCGACCAGCACTACGACGTCATCAGCGCCTTCATCAAGTCCATCCGGGGCTCCGACGCCGACGCCGCGCTGCACTACCTGGCTCGGATGCTCGAGGCGGGGGAGGACCCGCGGTTCATCTGCCGGCGGCTGATCATCCTGGCGAGCGAGGACGTCGGGCTGGCCGACCCGACCGCGCTGACCACCGCGGTGGCGGCAGCCCAGGCGGTCCAGATGATCGGCCTCCCCGAGGGGCGGATCGTGCTCGCCCAGGCCGTGGTCGCGCTGGCCGTCGCGCCGAAGTCCAACGCCGTCTACCTCGCGGTCGACGAGGCGCTGCGCGACGTGCGGAACGGGAAGATCGGCAACGTCCCCGCGCACCTCCGCGACGCCCACTACCCGGGCGCCGAGGCGATCGGGCACGGTCAGGGCTACCAGTACAGCCACGACGCGCCGTACGGCATCGCCACGCAGCAGTACGCCCCGGATCCCGTCGCCGACGCGCGCTACTACCGGCCCACCGAGCTCGGCGCGGAGGCGCCGGTCAAGCAGCGGTGGGAGCGGATCCGAGCGATCATCCGCGGCCGATAGGCTTGTCCCCCGTGACCCCCGACCTCGCCGTCCCCACGTGGCTCGCGGCCCTGGTGCTCATCGCGCTCCTGGGGCTGACCGTCGCCATGGCCGGACTCGCGCGCGCCGCACGGCGCGAGCGGCGTCGCACCGTGGAGCTCCTCGAGGAGGCCGCCGCGGAGGCCGAGGCGCTGCGTGGCCAGCTCGCCGGCATCGAGGCGCAGCTGCGCGAGCGTCCGGCCGCGCCGGCGGCGGAGGGCTCCGGGCACGTGCCGGCGGTCTCCGACGACCGTGAGTACCTGATCACCGAGCTGGGCCGCGAGCGCGCCGAGGCGGCCCCGGTCGTCCCGGCCCCGGTCTTCGTCGACATCGTGCTCCGCGAGTCGGTGATCCGGACCGCGTCGCTGGCCGCGGGGCTGCGCCGCGCGCTGTCCCCGGAGGTCCGCAACCGGATCCGGTTCGAGATGAAGCGCGAGGTCAAGCGCGCCCGCAAGCAGCGCCGCAGCGACCTGCGTCAGGCGCGGCGCGAGTTCGAGGCCCGCCAGCGTGCGGGGATGGAGGCGACCGGATGAGGCGCGGGGTCTGGTTCGGCGCCGGCGTGGCCGCCGGCGTGTACGGCGTGGTGCGGGCGCGCCGCATCGCCGAGATCTTCACCATCGACGGCATGCGCGACCGCGTCGGCGCGGTCTGGGTCGGCGCCCGGATGTTCCGGGAGGAGCTGGACCAGGGGCGCGTCGACGCCGAGGCGGACCTCCGGGAGCGCTACCGGGTCGCCGCGGCGGCCCGGGGCCCGGCGGCGCTGGCCGCCGCCCAGGAGCCCGATGAGGGCGCACCCCGCACACTTGAACGACCTACCGAAGCACCTGAGAGAGGCAACGACTGATGACGGGCTACCTGAGCACCGCCGAGATCCGCCGGCGGTTCCTCGCCCACTTCGAAGAGCGGGGACACACCGTGGTCCCCTCGGCCTCGTTGCTGCTCGACGACCCCAACCTGCTGTTCGTCAACGCCGGCATGGTGCCCTTCAAGCCCTACTTCCTCGGGCAGGAGACGCCGCCGTACTCGCGGGCCACCAGCGTCCAGAAGTGCATCCGCACGCCGGACATCGAGGAGGTCGGCAAGACCACCCGGCACGGCACGTTCTTCGAGATGTGCGGCAACTTCTCGTTCGGCGACTACTTCAAGGAGGGCGCCGTCGAGTTCGCCTGGGAGCTGGTCACCCGGCCCCAGGACCAGGGCGGCTTCGGGTTCGACGAGTCGGTCCTCTACCCGAGCGTGCTGGACGGCGACGACGAGGCCGTCTCGATCTGGAAGAAGGTCACCGGCCTGCCGGACGACCGGATCGTCCGGCTGCCGGCCAAGGAGAACTACTGGTCGATGGGCATCCCCGGCCCGGGCGGCCCGTGCTCGGAGATCCTGATCGACCGCGGCCCCGAGTTCGGCGCGGACCGCGACTGGGACGCCGGCGACCGGTACCTGGAGTTCTGGAACCTGGTCTTCATGCAGGACGAGCTCTCCGCCGTCCGCTCCAAGTCCGACTTCGACATCGCCGGTCAGCTGCCGAAGAAGAACATCGACACCGGCATGGGCCTCGAGCGCGTCGCCTACCTGCTCCAGGGCAGGGCGAACATGTACGAGACCGACGTCATGTACCCGGTGATCGAGAAGGCCGAGGCGCTCTCGGGCAAGAAGTACGGCGCCGCGTACCCCGACGACGTGCGCTTCCGCGTCGTCGCCGACCACGTGCGCTCCTCGATGATGCTGATCAGCGACGGCGTCACCCCCGGCAACGAGGGCCGCGGCTACGTGCTGCGCCGGCTGCTTCGCCGCGCGGTGCGCAACATGCGGCTGCTCGGCTACCAGGACCCCGCGCTGCCGGAGCTGATGCCGGTCTCCCGCGACCGGATGGCGGAGACCTACACCGACCTGCACACCGACTGGGACCGCATCGCCCGCGTGGCGTTCGCCGAGGAGGACGCGTTCCGCAAGACGCTGGCCGCGGGCACCCAGATCTTCGACCTGGCCGCGGGCGAGGTGAAGAGCTCCGGCGCCGCCACGATCCCCGGTGAGAAGGCGTTCGCGCTGCACGACACCTACGGCTTCCCGATCGACCTGACGCTGGAGATGGCGGCCGAGGCCGGCCTCGAGGTCGACGAGGGCGGCTTCCGCCAGCTGATGACCGAGCAGCGCGAGCGTGCCAAGGCGGACGCCCGTGCCAAGAAGGGCCAGCACGCCGACACCGGGGTGTACCGGGGCATCCTCGATGCCACCGGCCCCACCCAGTGGCTCGCCTACGAGACGCTGGAGACGGAGTCCAAGCCGCTGGCGCTGCTCAAGGAGGGCGCCAGCGTGCCGGTGCTCGCCGGGGGCGAGATCGGCGAGCTGGTCCTCGACCGGACGCCGTTCTACGCCGAGTCCGGCGGCCAGGCGGCGGACGCGGGCGTGATCGAGTTCGCCGGCGGCACCCTGGAGGTCCTCGACGTCCAGCGACCGGTCCGCGGCCTCGTGGTGCACCAGGTGCGGGTCGTCGACGGCGAGCTGCCGGCCGACGCCGCGCTGCTGCACGCCCGCGTGGACCCCCAGTGGCGCCTCGGTGCCCGCCAGGCGCACTCGGGCACCCACGTGGTGCACGCGGCGCTGCGCGAGGTGCTCGGCCCCACGGCGCTGCAGTCCGGCTCCTACAACCGCCCCGGCTACCTGCGCCTCGACTTCGGGTGGACCCAGGCGCTCTCCGGCGGCCAGCTCAAGGACCTCGAGGAGGTCGCCAACAACGCGCTGCGCGCCGACCTGCCCGTCTCGTGGGACTACATGACCCTCCCGGAGGCGAAGGACTGGGGCGCGATCGCGCTGTTCGGCGAGACCTACGACGAGTCGAAGGTCCGCGTCGTCGAGATCGGCGGCCCCTGGTCGCGCGAGCTGTGCGGTGGCACGCACGTCGACCACTCCAGCCAGATCGGCACCATCGTGGTGACCGGCGAGGCCAGCGTCGGCTCCGGCAACCGCCGGATCGAGGCGCTGACCGGCGTGGAGGGCTTCGCCTACCTCGCTCGCGAGCGGGACGTGGTCAGCCAGCTCTCCGGTCTGCTCAAGGTCCAGTCCGACGACATCGTCGGCCGGGTCGGCGACCTCGTCGACCGGCTCAAGCAGACCGAGAAGGAGCTGGAGCGGATCCGGCTCGCCCAGCTCCTCGCCGGCGGCGCCGGCCTGGCCGCGGGCGCCGTCGACGTCGGCGGCGTCCAGGTGGTCGCGCAGAAGCTCGACGGGGCCGGCGGCGGTGACGTGCGCACGCTGGCCACCGACGTCCGCGGCCGGCTGCCCGGCGACGCCCCCGGCGTGGTCGTGCTGATCGGCGTCGCCGACGGCAAGGCCTCCGTGGTCGCCGCGCTCAACCAGGCCGCGCAGGAGCGGGGCCTGGCCGCCGGCGAGCTCGTCCGGGCCGTCGCGCCGTTCATCGACGGCCGTGGCGGCGGCAAGGCCGACATGGCCCAGGGCGGCGGCTCCGACGTCTCCCGGATCGACGAGGCGCTGGCCGCCGTCACCGTAGCGGTGGCGGGGGCCTGAGCGTCGGGCGCACGATGCGGTACGGCGTACGGCTCGGCGTCGACCCCGGGGACGCCCGGATCGGCGTGGCCCGCTGCGACCCGTCGGGGATGATCGCCACGCCGGTGGAGACCGTGCGTCGCGGCAAGGGAGACCTGCGCCGCATCGGGCAGCTGGTCGCCGCGGAGGAGGCGGTCGAGGTGGTCGTCGGGCTGCCCCGATCGCTCTCCGGGGGCGAGGGGCCCGCGGCGGCGAAGGTCCGGGAGCTGGCCGCCCGCCTCGCCCGGAGGATCGCCCCCGTGCCGGTGCGTCTGGTCGACGAGCGTCTGTCGACCGTCAGTGCGGAGGCTATGCTCCGCGACCAGCGCAAGGGTCAGAAGCGGCGCGCGGTCATCGACCAGGCGGCCGCCGTCGTGATCCTGCAGCACGCGCTGGACACCGAGCGGGCCACGGGCCGTCCGCCCGGCGAGCTCGTCCCGATGGGGGAGCCGGCGGGCGACGCGGTGCCGACCCGCCAGACCGAGGAGACTGATGACTGACCCCGCCGCGCCGGTGCCGTTCCCCGACCCGGAGCCCGGTCAGCCCGGCCAGCGCCGCGCCGACCGCGGTGGCCGGCGCGCGGACCGCGGCGGACGACGCTCCGCCGGTCGCGGCCGGGGGCGTTCGGGCTGCCTGCCGATCCTGGCCGTGATCGCCGTCTTCGCCGTGCTCGCCTGGATCTTCGTGCCGCGGGCCTGGGACTCGGTCAGCGGCGTGTTCGCCGGTCCCGAGGACTTCCCGGGGCCCGGCTCCGGCAAGGTCACCGTCGTGATCGACAGCGGCCAGACGATCCGCTCGATGGGCGCCGAGCTGACGGACCAGGGCGTGGTGGCCTCCACCGACGCCTTCGTCGACGCGGCCGCGGAGAACCCGAAGGCGCAGCGGATCCAGGCCGGCACCTACGTGATGAAGAAGGAGATGGCGGCCGCCGACGCCGTCGCCTACCTCGCCGACCCGGGCAACATGCGGGCGACCAGGACCGTGACGATCCCCGAGGGTTCCCGGCTCGCTCAGATCGTCGACACCGTGGCCGCGAAGAGCGACTTCACCAAGGCTCAGCTCGGTCGCCTGCTCGAGCAGCCCGGCAAGATCGGGCTGCCGGCGGAGGCGGAGGGGAACCCCGAGGGCTACCTCTTCCCGGCCACCTACGAGCTGCCCGACGACCTGACCCCGAAGGCGCTCTTCTCGGAGATGGTCGCGCTGACGGCGTCGGTGGAGAAGGAGCTCCAGGTCCCGGCGGGTGCCCGCGCGCTCGACCTCACGCCGCACGAGCTGATGACGGTGGCGAGCATCCTCGAGCACGAGGTGAACCGACCGCAGGACTACCCGAAGGTGGCCCGGGTCATCTACAACCGCCTCGACCTGGGCATGCCGCTGCAGATGGACTCCACGGTGGCCTACGTCAGCCAGCGCGAGGGCGACCCGTGGACCACCGCGGAGGAGCGGGAGAGCGACTCGCTCTACAACACCTACCAGCACCAGGGCCTGCCGCCGGGGCCGATCGGCTCGCCGGGCCGGCAGACGATCCGCGCCGCGCTGCACCCCGCGGCCGGTGACTGGCTCTACTTCGTCGCGGACTTCGAGAACGGCGGCACGCTCTTCGCGGAGTCCTACTCCGAGCACCAGTCCAACGTCGCGCGCGTCCAGGAGTACTGCCAGACCAGCGACGACTGCTGATGACCGGCTACCGTGCGGCGTATCGGCACGCCGTCCTCGGCGACCCGGTGGCGCACTCGCTCTCGCCCGCCCTGCACCGGGCCGGCTACGCCGCCCTCGGGCTCTCCGCGTCGTACGACGCCGTGCGGGTGCCGGCGGGCGGCCTGGCCGCGTTCGTCGCCGGGCTGGACGACACCTGGGGCGGGCTCTCGGTCACGGCCCCGCTGAAGCGGGAGGCGCTCGAGCTGGCGGTCGGCGCCAGTGACCGCGCCCGACGCTCGGGCGGGGCGAACACGCTGCTCCGCGGGCCCGGCGGGTGGACCGCGGACAACACCGACATCCCCGGGGCGGCGGCCGCGATCCGCGAGCGGTACGACGGCCCGGTGACCGCCGCGGTGATCCTCGGCGGTGGCGCGACGGCCGCGTCCACGGGACTGGCGCTCGCCGACCTCGGCGCGCGGCGGATCGCCGTCGCCGTCCGTGACGCCGCGCGCGCGGCGCCGACCCTGGACGCGATCGCGGGGCACCCCGAGGCGCCGCGGGTGGAGGCGGTCGACCTGGCCACGGCCCGGCCGGGTGCGGCGGAGGTGGTCGTCTCGACGGTTCCCGCCGGCGCGCAGACGCCCGACGTCGTGGGCCGGTTCGGCGACGTGCCCGTGCTCTTCGAGGTGCTCTACGACCCGTGGCCGACGCCGCTGGCGCGGGCCTGCTCGGGCCGGCTGGTGACCGGGCTGGACCTGCTGGTCCACCAGGCCGTGCTCCAGTTCGCGGCCTTCACGGGCGCGCCCGCCCCGTTGGCGGAGATGCGCGCGGCGGGGGAGCGGGCTCTGGCGGAACGAGCGGCGGCGGCCGCCGCGGAGCAGTAGGTTTCCCGCCGTGGAGTGGCACTGGGGGGCCGCGGCGCTGGGTGCCGCGGTGGGGGCGGTCGGCGGCGCCGTCGTGCCGCGCGTGATCGCGGCCCTGCCCGAGCCCGAGCCGGACCCGGCCGAGGACCCGGGCGACTACCCGGCGAAGGTGCCCTACGTGGACCTGGCCGCGCGGCCGCGCCTGGCCGCGCGCTCGGCCGTCGGCTGCGCGCTGGCCGGCGCCGTCCTCGGTCTGGCCGTCGGCTTCGGCTGGGGCCTCTCCTGGCTGCTGCTGCTGGTGCCGATCGGTTGCGCGCTCGCGGTGGTCGACTACGTCACGTGGTACCTGCCGGCCCGCCTGATCTGGCCGGCCGCGGCGGCCGTGGCGGCGCTCGTGGGCGCGGCATCGGCCGCGCTGGGGGAGCCGGTGGTGCTCGTCGCCGGCGCGGCCGGGTTCCTCGGTCTGGGCGCGTACTACGGCCTGCTGTGGCTGATCAGCCCGCGGGTGATGGCGCTCGGCGACGTGCGCCTGGGCGCCCTGATCGGCCTCGCGCTGGGACCCTTCGGCGTCCCGACCGTGCTCGCCTCGGTCGTCGCCGCCGCGGTGCTGGGCGCTCTGGCGCTGGCGCCGATGCGACGCGCCGGCACCGCGATCCGGCGGCACATCCCGTTCGGGCCGTTCCTCGTCCTCGGGGCGCTGGTGGCGGTCGTCCTGGGACAGGTCCTGGCCACCCCCTGAGGGCGTGGGAGACTCATCCCCATGCTGCGCTGGTTGACTGCCGGGGAGTCCCACGGACCCTCGCTCGTCGCGATCCTGGAGGGGCTGCCGGCCCACGTGGGGATCACGACCGAAGACATCTCCGACTCCCTCGCCCGCCGCCGCCTCGGCTACGGCCGCGGCGCCCGGATGAAGTTCGAGGCCGACGAGGTCCGGATCATCGGCGGTGTCCGCCACGGCGAGTCCCAGGGCGGCCCGGTCGCGATCGAGGTCGGCAACACCGAGTGGCCCAAGTGGGAGAAGGTCATGTCGGCCGACCCGGTCGACGCCGCGGAGCTCGCGTCGATGGCGCGCAACGCGCCGCTGACCCGGCCCCGGCCCGGGCACGCCGACCTGGCGGGCATGCAGAAGTACGACTTCGAGGACGCCCGCCCGATCCTGGAGCGCGCCTCGGCGCGCGAGACCGCGGCGCGCGTGGCGCTCGGCCGGGTGGCCAGCAACTTCCTGGAGCAGGCCGTCGGCGCGACGGTCGTCTCCCACGTCCTGGAGATCGGTGGCGTCCGTACCCCGGGCACGGAGCTGCCGACGATCGACGACGTCGCGCGCCTCGACGAGGACCCGGTGCGCTGCTTCGACGCCGACGGCTCCCGGCAGATGGTCGAGCGCATCGACCAGGCGCACAAGGACGGCGACACGCTCGGCGGCGTGGTCGAGGTCGTGGTGCACGGGCTCCCGCCGGGCCTCGGCTCCCACGTCCACTGGGACCGGCGCCTGGACGCGCGCCTGGCCGGCGCGCTGATGGGCATCCAGGCGATCAAGGGCGTCGAGGTGGGCGACGGCTTCGAGCTGGCCGCCACCCCCGGATCCCTGGCGCACGACGAGATCGTGCCGACCGGGGACGGGCTGCGCCGCGTCTCCGGTCGCTCCGGCGGCACCGAGGGCGGCATGACCACCGGCGAGGTGCTGCGCGTGCGCGCCGCGATGAAGCCGATCGCCACCGTGCCCCGCGCGCTGCGCACCGTCGACCTCGCCACCGGCGAGGAGGCCGTCGCGCACCACCAGCGCTCGGACGTCTGCGCGGTCCCCGCCGCGGGCATCGTGGCCGAGGCGATGGTCGCGCTGGTGCTGGCCGACGCCGTCACCGAGAAGTTCGGCGGCGACTCGGTCGGCGAGACCCGCCGCAACGTCGAGGGCTACCTGGACGCGCTGAGGTACCGGTGAGCCGTCCCCTGGTCGTCCTGGTGGGCCCGATGGGCGCCGGGAAGTCGACCGTCGGCGCCGCCCTGGCCGCGCGCAGCGGAGTGGCGGCGCGCGACACCGACACCGACGTCGAGGAGGCCACCGGCCGGACCGTGGCGGACATCTTCGTCACCGACGGCGAGACCTCGTTCCGGGCCCTG
The DNA here is from genome assembly GCF_040191335.1 of Nocardioides sp. YIM 152588. Taxonomy (NCBI): domain Bacteria; kingdom Bacillati; phylum Actinomycetota; class Actinomycetes; order Propionibacteriales; family Nocardioidaceae; genus Nocardioides; species Nocardioides sp. YIM 152588. The sequence continues at coordinate 36,472 of NZ_JBEGDJ010000013.1, forward strand.
GAGCGCGAGGCGGTCGCGGCGGCGCTCAGCGGGCACGACGGCGTCCTCTCGCTCGGCGGCGGGGCCGTGCTCGACCCCGACTCGCGCGCCGGTCTCGCCGAGTACGTCGCCTCCGGTGGCGACGTGGTCTTCCTGCGGGTGGGCCTCGCCGACGCGGTCAAGCGGGTCGGCCTCGGCTCCACCCGCCCGATGCTGCTGGGCAACGTCCGCGGCCGGATCAAGACGCTGCTCGACGAGCGCGCCCCCGTGTACGAGTCCGTCGCCACCCACACCGTCGACACCGACGGCCGCAGTCCCGAGGACGTGGCCGCCGAGATCGAGGAGCTGATCGCCCGATGAGCGCACCCACCGGTCCGGCGAGCGCCGCCGAGCCCACGACGATCCGCGTCGCCACCCAGCAGCCGTACGACGTCGTGGTCGGCCACGGCGTCCTCGACCGGCTGCCCGCCCTGCTCCCCGGTGCCGCCGAGCGGGTCGCGATCGTCTGCCCCGAGTCGTTGGAGGGCCTGCTCGACCGGGTCCTGGACGCCTTCCCGGCGCTGACCGAGGACTACGACGTCACCGTGCTGCAGATCCCGGACGGCGAGGAGGCCAAGACGGCCGAGACCGCCTCGGCCTGCTGGGACGCCCTCGGCGAGGAGGGCTTCACCCGCTCCGACGCCGTGGTCACCCTGGGCGGTGGCGCCACCACGGACCTCGGCGGCTTCGTCGCCGCCAGCTGGCTGCGCGGCGTCGCGGTGGTCCACGTGCCGACGACGCTCCTGGCGATGGTCGACGCCGCCGTCGGCGGCAAGACCGGGATCAACACCGACTCCGGGAAGAACCTCGTCGGCGCCTTCCACGAGCCGGTGGGCGTGCTCTGCGACCTCTCCCTGCTGGAGTCCCTGCCGCGCGAGGAGCTGGTCGCCGGTCTGGCCGAGGTGGTCAAGTGCGGCTTCATCGCCGACACCGCGATCCTCGACCTCGTGGAGGCCACCGACCCTGCCGCGCTGACGGCCGACGCGCCCGCGCTGCGCGAGCTGGTCGAGCGCGCGGTCCGGGTCAAGGCCGACGTCGTGGCCGGCGACCTCAAGGAGACCGCCGGCTCCGCGGGCGCCGAGCACCCGGGCCGGGAGGCCCTCAACTACGGCCACACCCTCGCGCACGCCATCGAGCGCGCCTCCGGCTACGGCGTCCGCCACGGCGAGGCGGTCGCGGTCGGCTGCGTCTTCGTGGCCGAGCTGGCCGCCCGTGCGGGCGACCTGGCGCCGGAGGTGGTGGCCCGGCACCGTGCCGTGCTGGAGCGTGTCGGCCTGCCGACGTCGTACGACGGGGAGGCGGACTTCGAGGAGCTGCTGGCCGCGATGCGGGTGGACAAGAAGGCCCGCGGCTCGGTGATCCGGTTCGTCGTGCTCGAGGACCTGGCCCGGCCGGTGGTGCTCGCCGGCCCGTCCGAGGCGGACATGAGGGCCGCGTTCGAGGCGGTGTCGGCATGAGCGCCCCGCGCCGGGTGCTGGTGCTCAACGGACCCAACCTGGGTCGCCTCGGGCGCCGGCAGCCCGAGATCTACGGCGCCACCACGCACGCGGAGCTCGCTGACCTCTGCGTCGCCTGGGGCGCCGAGCGCGGGCTCGAGGTCGAGGTGCGCCAGACCAACCACGAGGGCGAGCTGCTCGACTGGCTCAACGCCGCGGCCGACGACGAGACCCCGGTGGTGCTGAACGCCGCCGCCTGGACGCACTACTCCTACGCGCTCTACGACGCCTGCGCGCAGCTGGTCGCGCCGCTGGTCGAGGTGCACATCTCCGACCCCGAGCGGCGGCCCGAGGTGTTCCGGCACACCTCCGTCGTCACGCCCCACGCGGCCACCGTGATCGCCGGCCACGGGATCGACGGCTACCGGCGGGCGCTCGAATTCATCGCTACGCCCGACCGGCACTAGAATCGTTCGCTGGCCCGCGTGCGGGCTGTCCGCGCCCGCAGCGCGACGCCCACGCGAGGCACTTGACATCGCCCATACCTGCATCGGAGAAGACGAACGCATGGCAACCACGAACGACCTGAAGAACGGCATGGTGCTGAAGATCGACGGCCAGCTCTGGCAGGTGGTCGAGTTCCAGCACGTGAAGCCCGGCAAGGGCCCGGCGTTCGTGCGCACCAAGATCCGCAACGTCGAGTCGGGCAAGAACGTCGACAAGACCTTCAACGCCGGCACCAAGGTCGAGACCGCGACCGTCGACCGCCGCACGTACCAGTACCTGTACAACGACGGCAGCAACTACGTCTTCATGGACACCACGACCTACGAGCAGATCGAGGTCGACCCGGAGATCGTCGGCGACGCGAAGAACTTCCTGCTCGAGAACGCCGAGGCGATCGTGGCGATGAACGAGGGCCGCGTCCTCTTCATCGAGCTCCCCGCCTCCGTCGAGCTCGTGATCACCTACACCGAGCCCGGCGTGGTCGGCGACTCCGCCACCGGCCGCACCAAGCCGGCCACCGTCGAGACCGGCCACGAGATCCAGGTCCCGCTCTTCGTCGAGCAGGGCGAGAAGGTCAAGGTCGACACCCGCGACTCGTCGTACCTCGGCCGCGTCAAGGGCTGACCGCACCCCATGAGCGCACGCACGAAGGCCCGCAAGCGGGCCTTGGACCTGCTCTTCGCCGCCGACCTGCGCGGTGAGACGGGTGTCGACGGCCTCGAGCGGGCCGTCTCCGAGGGCAACGCCCCGACGAACCCCTACACCGCGGTCCTGGTCCGGGGTGTCGTCGAGCACCAGTCGCGCATCGACGAGGTGCTGGGTCAGTTCGCCCAGGGCTGGTCGCTCGCGCGGATGCCCGCCGTGGACCGCAACGTCCTGCGCCTCGGCGTCTGGGAGCTGCTGTGGGCCGAGGACGTGCCGGACGCGGTGGCCGTCAGCGAGGCCATGTCCCTGGTCACCGAGCTCTCCACCGACGAGTCCCCGGCGTTCGTCAACGGCGTCCTGGGCGCGATCCAGCGCAGCAAGGAGACGCTGGTCTGACCACGGACCCAGCCTGACCCTGCCTCCTCCGAAGCCCCGCCCGCGCACCGCGTGGGCGGGGCTTCGCTGTGACCGAGGAGACGCCCTCCGGGCACCCGGTTCCGTGTCCCGCAAGGTAAAATCGGGACGAGGAGCAGGACCATGAGGAACACACTGAACAGGCAGGTCACGACCACGGTTGCGGCGGTCGCCGCGGTGGTTCTGGCGATCGGGACGGCGTTCGGTGCGGCGGCCTTCGGGGCGACCGCGTCGACCGGCGTCGGCGCGGCCGAGGAGGTGTGCACCGTCTACCTGGCGGTGTGGACCGGCGGCCCCGTGGACGAGGCACCGTCCCCGGACGACGACGGCTGGAACTTCACCAACGGGAAGCCGCAGGGGCAGGTGCACCAGGGGCACCCGATCGGGGAGCCGTACTACGTCTCGCACGGCGGCTCCGGCAACGGCGACTGGTTCATGCTGTACCAGGTCTGCGAGGAGCCGACCACGGAGCCGGTGACCGAGCCGACCACGGAGCCGACCACGGAGCCGACCACGGAGCCGACCACGGAGCCGACCACGGAGCCGACCACGGAGCCGACCACCGAGCCGACCACCGAGCCGACCACCGAGCCGAGCACCCAGGCCGCGACCGAGCCGACCACGGAACCGACCACGGAGCCCGTCTCGGAGCCGAGCACCGAGCCGACCAGCGACGGAACCGTCGAGCCGACGGAGACGACGCCGCCGACGGTCCCCGCGGGCGGCGAGAAGGAGACCCGGATGGACGAGGGCGGCCGCCACGTCACCATCAAGGACGCGGACGGCAAGGTCGTCTACGAGGAGTACGTCCCCTACCGGGGGCACAAGGAGGAAGGACTCTGAGGAGTCTGGTCTGACGATCACGGCGTCCGTACGCTCGGCCCATGCCCGAGAGTGCGGACGCCGCGGCGTCTCCCGACACCTCCGACCAGACCGTCGATGTCGTCGTGGTCGGCACCGGCCCCGGGGGCGAGTCCCTCGCCGGCGCGCTGGCCCGCGGCGGCCTCGAGGTGGTCGCCGTCGAGCGGCGCCTCGTGGGTGGGGAGTGCCCCTACTTCGGGTGCATCCCGTCGAAGATCATGATCCGCGCGGCCAACGTGCTGGCGGAGGCGCGGCGGGTCGCCGGCACGGCCGGCGAGGCGGACGTGCGGCCCGACTGGGCCCCGGTCGCCGCGCGCATCCGCGAGGAGGCGACCGACGACTGGGACGACCGGGTCGCGGTGGAGCGGTTGGAGGCCGCCGGCGTCCGCGTCATGCGCGGCACGGCCCGCCTGTCCGGCCCCCGCGAGGTGGTCGTCGAGGCCGGCCGCGGCCCGGTGACGCTGCGCGCCCGCCTCGGCGTGGTGCTCAACACCGGCACCGAGCCGGCTGCGCCGCCGATCGACGGGCTGGCCGCGACGCCGTACTGGACCAACCGCGACGCGATGCGCGTGCGCGACCTGCCCACCCGGTTGACCGTGCTCGGCGGAGGAGCGATCGGCTGCGAGCTCGCGCAGGCGTTCGCCCGCTTCGGGGTGGAGGTCACGGTGCTCGAGGCGGGGCCCCGGATCCTCGGCCCGGAGGAGCCGGAGGCGGCCGAGGTGGTCGCGGGGGCCCTGGCCGCCGACGGCATCGCGGTCCACGCCGGTACGACGGTCACCCGCGTCTCCCACGCCGACGGGCTGTTCCGCGTCCAGCACGCCGGGGGGATCGTCGAGTCCGAGGCGCTGCTGGTGGCCGCCGGCCGCCGCAGCAACCTCGCCGACCTCGGCCTGGAGACCGTCGGCCTGGACCCCTCGGCACGGTTCCTCGACACCGACGAGCGGATGCGGGCCGGCGAGGGCCTCTGGGCGATCGGCGACATCACCGGCCGGGGCGCCTTCACCCACATGTCGATGTACCAGGCGGCGGTCGCGGCCCGCGACCTGCTCGGCGAGGACGGCCCGTGGGCCGAGTACGGGGCCGTCAGCCGGGTGACCTTCACCGACCCCGAGGTGGGCTCGGTGGGCCTGACCGAGGCGCAGGCCCGTGACGCGGGGATCACGGTGGCCACCGGGCTCACCGACCTGACCGCCTCCAGCCGCGGCTGGATCCACGGGCCCGGGCCGGACGGCACCGCCAACAGCGGGCTCGTGAAGCTGGTCGCCGACGCCGACCGCGGCGTGCTGGTCGGCGCCACCACGGCCGGCCCCGCCGGCGGGGAGATGATCGGGATGCTCGTCACCGCGGTGCACGCGAGGGTGCCGCTGGAGACGCTGCGGACGATGGTCTACGCCTACCCGACGTTCCACCGCGCGATCGAGAGCGCGTTGGCGGACCTCTGAGCGCGCGAGTCGGCAGAAACTGACGCGGTGGTCCGGGCCAGCGGGCGCGAGTCGGCAGAAACTTTCTGCCGACTCGGTCCGGCAGGCGTCAGTTTGTGCCGACTCGCGGGGTGCGCGGTTTGGTGCCGGAGAGGTCGGAAACGGTAGGGTCGGGAGTCGTTCAGACATCCTTTAACGAGCCGTCCCGTGAGGCGGAGAAGGAGGTCAGGCAGGCGCATGCCTACCCAGCCGCAGGTCCGTGATCAGCACCTCGACGCAGGACGGGTCGTCCTCGACTCCGGTGACATCTCCCGGGCGTTGACCCGCATCTCCCACGAGATCCTCGAGCGCAACAAGGGCGCCGAGAACCTCCTCCTCCTCGGGCTGCACACCCGCGGCGTCCCGCTCGCGCAGCGGCTCGCCGCGCGGATCGCCGAGGTCGAGGGCACCACCGTCGCCACCGGGTCGCTCGACGTGACCATGTACCGCGACGACCTCCGCTCGCACCCGACCCGGGCGCCGCACAAGACCGAGCTGCCCTCCTCGGGCATCGACGGCAAGACGGTCGTGCTCGTCGACGACGTGCTCTACTCCGGGCGCACCATCCGCGCCGCGCTCGACGCGCTCAGCGACCTCGGCCGGCCGGCCGTCGTACGCCTGGCGGTGCTGGTCGACCGCGGCCACCGCGAGCTCCCGATCCGCGCCGACCACGTCGGCAAGAACCTGCCGACCGCCCGGAGCGAGCGGGTCGGCCTCCGGCTGGCCGAGACCGACGGCGCCGACGAGGTGCGCATCTACGACATCGCCGCCCAGCCCGCCCCAGGGGCCCGCACGGCGAGCGGCACGGAGCCGACGGAGGGAGACGCGTGACCCGGCACCTGCTCAGCATCGACGACCTCGACGCGGCCGGGATCGAGGAGATCTTCGAGACCGCCGCCGAGATGCACGACGTGCAGCGCCGCGCGGTGAAGAAGCTCCCCGCGCTGCGCGGCCGGACGGTGATCAACCTCTTCTTCGAGGACTCCACCCGGACCCGGTCCAGCTTCGAGATCGCCGGCAAGTGGCTCTCGGCGGACGTGATCAACCTGTCCGCCAAGGGCAGCAGCGCCAGCAAGGGCGAGAGCCTGCGCGACACGGTGCTCACCGTCACCGCGATGGGCATCGACGGCCTGGTGGTCCGCCACTCCGCGAGCGGCGCCGCGCACCAGATCAGCCAGTGGGTCGACGTGCCGGTGATCAACGCGGGCGACGGCATGCACGAGCACCCCACCCAGGCGCTGCTCGACGCCTACACGCTGACCCGGCGCCTCGGCTCGCTGGAGGGCCGCCACGTCGTGCTGGTCGGCGACCTGACCCACAGCCGCGTCTTCCGCAGCAACATCAAGAGCCTGCTCAAGCTCGGCGCGACCGTCACCGTGGTGGCGCCGCCGACCCTGATGCCGGCCGGCATCGGCGACTGGTCCAAGTCGGTGGGGTTCGACCTCTCCTACGACCTGGACAGCGTGCTGCCGACCGCCGACGCGGTGATGATGCTGCGCGTCCAGCGCGAGCGGATGAGCGGCGGCTACTTCCCGACCGCCCGCGAGTACACGGTCGGCTACGGCCTGACCCGGGACCGGCTCTCGCTGCTCGGCCCCGACACCCCGATCCTGCACCCGGGCCCGATGAACCGCGGGCTGGAGATCTCGGCCGACGCCGCCGACGCGGTGGGCCGCTCGGTCGTCCTCGACCAGGTCTCGGCCGGCGTCGCCGTCCGGATGTCCGTCCTGTACCACCTGCTCACCGGGGAGGAGAGCGCATGAGTGACCAGCCTGTCGAGAAGCACAGCCCGATCCTGATCAAGGGCGCCCGCCTGCTCGGCGCCGACGCCGCCGACGTGCTGGTGGCCGACGGCGTGATCCGCGAGATCGGGTCGCTGAAGGCGGACGCCGAGACGCGGACCGTCGACGCCGACGGTCTGGTCCTGCTGCCCGGCCTCGTCGACCTGCACACCCACCTCCGCGAGCCCGGCCGCGAGGATGCGGAGACGGTGCTGACCGGCTCCCGGGCCGCCGCGGTCGGCGGCTACACCGCCGTGCTGGCGATGGCCAACACCAACCCGGTGACCGACACCGCGGAGGCCGCCGAGCGCGTCTTCGACCTGGGTCGCTCCGTCGGCCTGGTCGACGTGCAGCCGGTCGGCGCGGTGACCAAGGGCCTGGCCGGCGAGGAGCTCGCCGAGCTCGGCCTGATGGCCCGCTCCCGCGCCCGCGTCCGGGTCTTCTCCGACGACGGCAAGTGCGTCCACGACGCCCGGGTGATGCGCCGCGCGCTGGAGTACGTCCGCGCGTTCGGCGGCGTGATCAGCCAGCACAGCCAGGACCCCACGCTGGCCGGCCCGACCGCCTGCTGCCACGAGGGGGAGCTCTCCGGCCAGCTCGGCCTGCCCGGCTGGCCCGGCATCGCCGAGGAGATCATCGTCGCCCGCGACGTGATGCTGGCCCGGCACACCAACAGCCGCGTCCACGTCGCGCACGTCTCCACGGCCGGCAGCGTCGAGGTGGTCCGCTGGGCCAAGGCGCAGGGCATCGACGTCACCGCCGAGGTCACCCCGCACCACCTGCTGCTCACCACCGACCTGCTGACCGGCTACGACCCGACGTTCAAGGTCAACCCGCCGCTGCGGCCGGACGAGGACGTCCAGGCGCTGCGCGCGGCGCTGGCCGACGGCACGATCGACGCGGTCGCCACCGACCACGCCCCGCACGCGCGGCACGACAAGGAGCACGCCTTCGTCGACGCGGCCTTCGGCATGCTCGGGCTGGAGACCGCGCTCCCGGTCGTCGCCACCGTGATGGTCGAGAGCGGCCAGATGGGCTGGGCAGACGTCGCCGCCGCGATGAGCACCACGCCCGCCCGGATCGCCGGGCTGGCCGGCCACGGCCGCCCGATCGCGGTGGGCGAGCCCGCCAACCTGACCCTGGTCGACCCGACGGCGGAGGTGACGGTCGACCGCGACCGGTCGGTCTCGCTGTCCCGCAACAACCCCTGGCACGGCCGGTCCCTCACCGGTGCCGTCCACTCGACCCTGCTGCGCGGCGTACCGACCGTGCTGGAAGGAGACCTGGCATGACCGCCACCCCCACCGGCGAGGCGCTGCTGGTCCTCGAGGACGGCCGCGTCTTCCGCGGCGAGGCCTACGGCGCGACCGGCGAGACCTTCGGCGAGGCCGTCTTCAACACCGGCATGACCGGCTACCAGGAGACGCTGACCGACCCCTCGTACCACCGCCAGATCGTGGTGATGACCGCCCCGCACATCGGCAACACGGGCGTCAACGACGAGGACCCCGAGTCGACCCGGATCTGGGTCTCCGGCTACGTCGTCCGCGACCCCGCCCGCCGCGCCAGCAACTGGCGCTCCGAGCGCAGCCTCGACGACGAGCTGGTCGCACAGGGCATCGTCGGCATCAGCGGCATCGACACCCGCGCCCTCACCCGCCACCTCCGCGAGCGCGGGGCGATGCGGGCCGGCATCTCCAGCACCGAGACCGACCAGACCGCCCTCCTGGAGCGGGTCAAGGCGTCGGCCCAGATGGCCGGCGCCGAGCTCGCCGGCGAGGTCTCCACCGGCGAGGCGTACGTGGTCCCCGCGCAGGGGGAGAAGCGGCACACCGTGGTCGCCCTCGACCTCGGGATCAAGGCGATGACGCCCTACCGGATGGCCGAGCGCGGCATCGAGGTGCACGTGCTCCCCGCCACCGCCACGCTGGAGGAGGTGCAGGCGGTCGCCCCCGACGGCCTGTTCTTCTCCAACGGTCCCGGCGACCCGGCCGCCACCACCGGCCAGGTCGAGCTGCTCCGCGGCGCCCTGGCCGCCGGCATCCCCTACTTCGGGATCTGCTTCGGCAACCAGCTCTTCGGCCGCGCCCTCGGGTTCGGCACCTACAAGCTCAAGTACGGCCACCGCGGCATCAACCAGCCGGTGATGGACCGCACCACCGGCAAGGTCGAGGTGACTGCGCACAACCACGGCTTCGCCGTGGACGCCCCGCTGGAGGGCTCCACCGCCACGCCGTACGGCGAGGCGACGGTCAGCCACGTCTGCCTCAACGACGACGTGGTCGAGGGCCTCGAGCTCCGCGACGCCGACGGTGCCCTCAAGGCGTTCTCCGTGCAGTACCACCCCGAGGCCGCCGCCGGGCCGCACGACGCGGCGTACCTCTTCGATCGGTTCGTCCAGCTGATGGACGGGAAGGCCTGACATGCCCAAGCGCGAGGACATCACGTCCGTCCTGGTGATCGGCTCCGGCCCGATCGTCATCGGCCAGGCCTGCGAGTTCGACTACTCCGGCACCCAGGCCTGCCGGATCCTCAAGGAGGAGGGCCTCCGGGTCATCCTGGTCAACTCCAACCCGGCCACGATCATGACCGACCCGGAGTTCGCCGACGCCACCTACGTCGAGCCGATCACCCCCGAGTTCGTCGAGAAGGTGATCGCCAAGGAGCGCCCGGACGCGATCCTCCCGACGCTGGGTGGTCAGACGGCGCTCAACACCGCCACGGCGCTCCACGAGAACGGCGTGCTGGAGAAGTACGGCGTCGAGATGATCGGCGCCTCCTTCGAGGCGATCCACCGCGGCGAGAACCGCGAGCTCTTCAACGACATCGTGCGCAAGGTCGGCGGCGAGGTCTGCCGCTCCTTCATCTGCCACAGCATGGACGAGGTCGAGAAGGCCACCGAGGAGCTCGGCTTCCCGGTCGTCGTCCGTCCCTCCTTCACCATGGGCGGCCTGGGCTCGGGCATCGCGTTCGACGCCGAGGACCTGCACCGCATCGCCGGCGCCGGGCTGTCGGCCTCGCCGACCACCGAGGTCCTCATCGAGGAGTCGATCCTCGGCTGGAAGGAGTACGAGCTGGAGGTGATGCGCGACAAGAACGACAACGTCGTCATCATCTGCTCCATCGAGAACTTCGACCCGGTCGGCGTGCACACCGGTGACTCGATCACCGTCGCCCCGGCGATGACGCTCACCGACCGCGAGTACCAGCACCTGCGCGACCTCGCCATCGGCGTGATCCGCGAGGTCGGCGTCGACACCGGCGGCTGCAACATCCAGTACGCCGTCAACCCGGAGAACGGCCGCGTCATCGTCATCGAGATGAACCCGCGCGTCTCCCGCTCCTCGGCGCTCGCGTCCAAGGCGACCGGCTACCCGATCGCCAAGATCGCCGCCAAGGTGGCGATCGGCTACACCCTCGACGAGATCGAGAACGACATCACCGCGGGCCCGCTGGGCTCCACCGCGGCCTCGTTCGAGCCGACCCTCGACTACGTCGTGGTCAAGGTCCCGCGGTTCGCGTTCGAGAAGTTCCCGACCGCCGACGCCACGCTGACCACCCACATGAAGTCCGTGGGCGAGGCGATGTCGATCGGCCGCAACTTCTCCGAGGCGCTCAACAAGGCCCTGCGCTCGATGGAGTCGAAGGGCTCGGCCTTCACCTGGGCCGGGGAGACCGGCGACAAGGACGCCCTCCTCGCGGACGTCGTGCGCCCGCACGACGGTCGCATCCAGAAGCTGATGCTCGCCATCCGCGCCGGCGCCACGCCGGAGGAGATCTTCGACGCCACCAAGATCGACCCCTGGTACGTCGACCAGCTCTTCCTGATCAACGAGGTCGCCGCCGCCGTCGGCGACGCGGCCGAGCTCGACCAGCGGACGCTGCGCCTGGCCAAGCGGCACGGCTTCTCCGACGTCCAGATCGGCGAGATCCGCGGCCTCGGCGAGGCCGAGGTGCGCGCCGTGCGGCACGCGACCGGGATCCGCCCGGTCTTCAAGACCGTCGACACCTGCGCCGCCGAGTTCGAGGCCCGGACGCCGTACTACTACTCCTCCTACGACGAGGAGACCGAGGTCGTCCCGCGCGAGCGCGAGGCCGTGATCATCCTCGGCTCGGGCCCGAACCGCATCGGTCAGGGCATCGAGTTCGACTACTCCTGCGTGCACGCCTCGCAGGAGCTGTCGAAGGCCGGCTACGACACGATCATGGTCAACTGCAACCCGGAGACCGTGTCCACCGACTACGACACCTCCGACCGGCTCTACTTCGAGCCGCTGACGCTCGAGGACGTCCTCGAGATCGTCGAGGCCGAGCGGGCCGCGGGGCCGATCGCCGGCGTGATCGCCACCCTCGGTGGCCAGACGCCGCTGGGCCTGGCCCAGGGGCTGCAGGACGCCGGGATCCCGATCGTGGGCACCAGCCCCGAGGCGATCCACCTGGCGGAGGAGCGCGGCGCCTTCGGCCGGATCCTGGCCGATGCCGGCCTGGTCGCCCCGAAGCACGGCACCGCGGTCTCGTTCGAGGACGCCCGCGACATCGCCCACTCGATCGGCTACCCGGTGCTGGTGCGCCCGTCGTACGTCCTCGGTGGCCGGGGCATGCAGATCGTGTACTCCGACGAGATGCTGGAGACCTACCTCGAGGCCGCGACCGAGCTGATCAGCGAGGACCGCCCGGTCCTGATCGACCGGTTCATCGACGACGCCGTCGAGATCGACGTCGACGCGCTCTACGACGGCACCGATCTCTTCCTGGGCGGCGTGATGGAGCACATCGAGGAGGCCGGCATCCACTCCGGCGACTCCTCGTGCGCCCTGCCGCCGATCACCCTGGGCAGGAGCGAGATCGAGCGGATCCGCACCGCCACGGCGGCGATCGCCGAGGGCGTCGGTGTGCGCGGCCTGATCAACATCCAGTTCGCGCTGGGCGCCGACGTGCTCTACGTGATCGAGGCCAACCCCCGCGCCTCGCGCACGGTCCCGTTCGTCTCCAAGGCCACCGGCACCTCGCTGGCCAAGGCCGCGTCCCGGGTGATGCTCGGAGCCACCATCGCCGACCTGCGGGCCGAGGGCCTGCTCCCGGCGACCGGCGACGGCGGGCTGCTGCCGGCCGACGCGCCGATCGCGGTCAAGGAGGCGGTGCTCCCGTTCAACCGGTTCCGCACCAAGGAGGGGCAGTTCGTCGACAGCGTCCTGGGCCCGGAGATGAAGTCGACCGGCGAGGTCATGGGCTTCGACGCGCACTTCGGCACCGCGTTCGCCAAGGCCGAGGCCGGTGCGTTCGGGCCGCTGCCGCTCGGTGGCAAGGTCTTCATCTCGATCGCCAACCGCGACAAGCGGACCATGGTCTTCCCCGCGCGCGTCCTGGCCGACTACGGCTTCGAGCTGCTGGCCACCGAGGGCACGGCGGAGGTGCTGCGGCGCAACGGCATCCCCTCGACCGTCGTGCGCAAGCACTCCTCGGGCCCCGGTCCCGACGGGGAGCCGACCATCGTGGGCATGATCCAGGACGGCGAGATCGACCTGATCGTCAACACCCCGAACGGCTCCTCGGCCGACGGGCGCCACGACGGGTACGACATCCGCGCCGCCGCGGTGCTGACCGGAACCCCCTGCATCACCACGGTGCAGGGCGCCGCGGCCGCGGTCCAGGGGATCGCCTCCCTGCGTGCCGGTGACATCGGTGTCCGGTCCCTGCAGGACTGGAGCCGGGTGCGGGAGGCCGCCCAGTGAGCGGAGCCGTCTACGACGCGCTCTTCCGCCACGGCTTCGTCCGGGTCGACCCCGAGCGCGCCCACCACCTGGGCTTCGGGGCGATCCGGGCCGCCGGGCCGGTGCTGCGCCGGGTGCCGCTGCCGGGCACGCCGGTCGAGGCGCTCGGGCTGACCTTCCCCAACGTGCTCGGCCTCGCGGCCGGGTTCGACAAGCAGGGGCTGGCCTACGCCGCCCTGGCCGGGCTCGGCTTCGGCCACGTCGAGATCGGCACCGTCACCGCATTGGCCCAGCCGGGCAACCCGCAGCCGCGGATGTTCCGGCTGCCGGACGACCACGCCGTGGTCAACCGGATGGGCTTCAACAACGACGGAGCGCACGCCGTCGCGCGCCGGCTCGCCGAGTCGCGCGGGCCGGTGGGGGACCCGTCCGGTCAGCGCTCCGGCGTACCGGGCCGGCCGGTGCTGGGCATCAACATCGGCAAGTCCAAGGTCGTCCCGGACGAGGACCAGGCCGCGGTCGAGGCCGACTACGAGACCTCGACGCGCCAGCTGGCGCCGTACGCGGACTACCTGGTGGTCAACGTCAGCTCGCCGAACACGCCGGGCCTGCGCAACCTCCAGTCGGTCGAGAAGCTCGCCCCGCTGCTGACGCACGTGCGCACGGTGGCGGATGAGACCGTCCCGGACCGCCGGGTGCCGCTGCTGGTCAAGATCGCGCCGGACCTCGCCGACGAGGACGTCCTCGCGGTCGCCGACATGGCGCTCGACCTCGGCCTGGACGGCATCATCGCCACCAACACCACGATCAGCCGCGACGGCCTGGTCTCCGACCCCGAGACGGTCGCCGCGATCGGCGCCGGCGGCCTGTCGGGCGCGCCGGTGCGCGAGCGGGCCACCGAGGTCATGCGGCTGCTGCGCGGCCGCGTCGGCCCGGACCTGACGCTGATCGGCGTGGGCGGGATCAGCACGCCGGAGGACGCCGCCGAGCGGCTGGCCGCCGGCGCGACGCTGCTGCAGGCCTACACCGGCTTCATCTACGGTGGTCCGGCGTGGCCCCGCCGGATCCTGCGCGAGCTGGAGAGGAGCTCCTGATGACGTTCGGTGCCCGCCTGGCCGCCGCCACCGCCGAGCGCGGTCGGCTGTGCGTCGGGATCGACCCGCACCCCGGCCTGCTCACCGCCTGGGGGTACGACGACGACGTGGCCGGCCTCGAGCGGTTCGCGCTCGGCGCGGTCGACGCGATCGCCCCGCACGTCAGCGTGGTCAAGCCGCAGTCGGCCTTCTACGAGCGGTTCGGCAGCCGCGGCGTCGCCGTCCTCGAGCGGGTGATCGCCGAGACCCGGGCCGCGGGCGCGCTGGTGCTGCTCGACGTCAAGCGGGGCGACATCGGCTCCACCTCCCAGGCCTACGCCGACGCCTACCTGGACCCGGCCTCGCCGCTGGCCTCGGACGCCGTGACGGTCAGCCCGTACCTCGGCTTCGGCTCGCTGCAGCCGTTCGTCGACGCCGCGGTGCGCCACGACGCCGGGCTCTTCGTGCTCGCCGCCACCTCCAACAAGGAGGGCCCGGAGGTGCAGCACGCCACCACCGACGCCGCGCACGGGGGCGCGACGGTGGCGGCCACCATGCTCGGTCACCTGCGCGCGCTCAACCGGGGCGCCGAGCCGCTCGGCTCGTTCGGCGCCGTGGTCGGCGCGACGGTGGACGGCGCCGGCCTGGACTTCGCGTTCAACGGCCCGATCCTGGCCCCCGGCTACGGGGAGCAGGGCGGCACGGGTGCCGACATCGCCCGGATCTTCGGGTCCTCGGCGGGCAACGTCCTGCCGAGCACCTCGCGCGGCGTGCTCCGCCAGGGCCCCGCCCCGGCCGGCCTGCGCGACGCCGTCGCCCGCGCCAACGACGAGCTGCGCGCCGCCGCCGGATGACGGGGAGCGGCCGGGGAGAGGCGGCGGTGTCGGGGACGACGCCGCCCGCTCCGGGGCGCCCCGACCACGGTCCCGGCGGGTCGCCCACCATCGGCTGGACCCGGTGGGCGGTCGCGGCGGGGGTGGCCCTGGGCGCGGTCGGCATCGGCGTCGGGGTGCAGGCCTCCTCGACCGCGGACTCCCAGCCCTTCGAGCGCTACTGCGAGACCGTCGCCGAGCAGCGCGCCGTGGTCGGCGCGGCGCTGGAGGCGGGGCCGACCACCGGTCTGATCCGGGCGTTGCCCAGCTTCGAGCGGCTCGCCGACGAGGCACCCCGGGACATCGCCGACGAGTGGACCCAGGTCAACGGCGCGATCCAGCGCCTCGTGGACGCGCTCGACGACGCGGGCGTGGACCCGGCGTCGTACCGACGCGAGGCGCCGCCGGCGGGACTGACGGCTGACGAGCGCGCCTCCATCGACGCCGCCGCCACCGCGCTCGGCGCGGCGTCGACGGTGGCCGCGATGGGCGCGGTGGAGCAGCAGGCCCGCGACGTCTGCGGGTCCCCGCTGAGCCTGTGAGCGCCTCCGCCGACCTGCCTGCACGGCGCTGACGCGCCGGTAGCAGCGAGGTGAATGGGCGGGGTGCGTTGCCGGTCCCGGGAGGGTCTGGTTAAGTGTGCCCGTCGGCGCTGACGCCGGCGTACCCACTGATCCGAAGGACCCAGCCCGTGGCACTGCCTCCGCCGCCTCTGACTCCTGAACAGCGTCAGGCCGCCCTCGAGAAGGCCGCGGCCGCGCGTCGCGAGCGCGCCGAGGTGAAGAACCGCCTGAAGAACTCCGGCGCGTCCATCGCGGACGTCCTCGCCCAGGGCCAGACCAACGAGGTCATCGGCAAGATGAAGGTGATCGACCTGCTGCAGTCCGTGCCCGGGCTCGGCAAGGTCAAGGCCCGTCTCCTGATGGAGAAGCTCGGCATCGCCGAGTCGCGACGAGTCCGCGGGCTGGGCGTCAAGCAGCTGGCCGCGTTGGAGCGCGAGTTCGCCGGTGACTGACGCCAGCACTACCGGGTCCCGTCGACTGGTGGTGCTGGCCGGCCCGACTGCGGTCGGGAAGGGGACGGTTGCGGCTGCGGTCCGCGAGCGTCACCCGGAGGTGTGGATCTCGGTCTCCGCGACCACCCGCGCCCCGCGCCCGGGGGAGGTCCACGGGGTGCACTACCTCTTCGTCGACGAGGACGAGTTCGACCGGATGGTCGCCGACGGGGAGCTCCTGGAGTGGGCCGTCGTGCACGGCCGGCACCGCTACGGCACGCCCCGCGGCCCGGTGCAGGAGGCCCTGGCCGCCGGCCGGCCCGCGATGCTCGAGATCGACCTGCAGGGCGCCCGCCAGGTCCGCGAGACCATGCCCGAGGCCCTCTTCGTCTTCCTGGCGCCCCCGTCCTGGGAGGAGCTGGTGCGCCGGCTGGTCGGCCGCGGCACCGAGGGCGAGGCCGAGCGGGAGCGCCGGCTGAGCACCGCGCGGGACGAGCTGGCCGCCGAGGCGGAGTTCGACCGGACCATCGTCAACCACGAAGTTCACGAGGCTGCCGAGGAGTTGGTAGGCTTGATGGGTTCACCAATCAACGACTTGTGAGGCTACTGCGCGTGTCTGCCCCCAACATCGCCGCCGAGGGTGTCACCAACCCCCCGATCGACGACCTCCTCTCCAAGACGGACAGCAAGTACAAGCTGGTCCTCTACGGTGCCAAGCGCGCGCGTCAGATCAACGCCTACTACTCCCAGCTGGGCGAGGGTCTGCTGGAGTACGTCGGCCCGCTCGTGGAGACGCACGTCCAGGAGAAGCCGCTGTCGATCGCGCTGCGCGAGATCAACGACGACCTGCTGACCTGTGAGGACGTCGACCCGGCTGAGCTCGCCGCCGAGCAGGCCGCCGCCGCGGACGCCGCGGCCACCGCGCCCGAGATCAGCGAGTGAGCTGAGGGCACTTCCGGTGTCCTCCCACCCGTCGGCCGACGGAGACGTGACGCCGGCGCGCCCCGCTCGCCCGCGGGTCGTGCTCGGCGTCTCCGGCGGCATCGCCGCCTACAAGGCGTGCGAGCTGCTGCGCCGCTTCACCGAGTCGGGTCACGACGTGACGGTCGTGCCGACGGCCGCGGCGCTGGAGTTCGTCGGCGCGCCCACGTGGGCCGCGCTCTCCGGCAAGCCGGTCTCGGCCGAGGTCTGGACCGGCGTCCACGAGGTCCCGCACGTCCGTCTCGGCCAGTCGGCCGACCTCGTGGTGGTCGCCCCGGCGACCGCCGACCTGATGGCCAAGGCCGCCCACGGCCTCGCCGACGACCTCCTGACCAACACGCTGCTGACGGCCCGCTGCCCGGTGGTGCTCGCCCCGGCGATGCACACCGAGATGTGGGAGCACCCGGCGACCACCGCCAACGTGGCCACGCTGCGCTCGCGCGGCGTGGTCGTCGTGGAGCCCGCGGAGGGCCGGCTGACCGGCGCCGACACCGGCAAGGGCCGGCTGCCGGACCCGGAGGAGATCTTCGGGCTCTGCGCCGACGTGCTCGCGCGCGGGGCGCTCGCCCCCGACCTCGCCGGGCGCCGGGTGGTGGTCTCGGCCGGCGGCACCCGTGAGCGCCTGGACCCCGTGCGGTTCCTGGGCAACCGCTCCTCGGGGCGGCAGGGCTACGCGCTGGCGCGTGCCGCCGCCGCCCGCGGTGCGGACGTGACCCTGGTGGCCGCGAACGTGACGCTGCCGGACCCGGCAGGGGTGAAGGTCGAGCGCGTCGAGACCACGGCCGAGCTGCGCGAGGCGGTGCTGCAGGCCTCGGTCGGCGCCGACGCCGTGGTGATGGCCGCCGCGCCTGCCGACTTCCGGCCCACGGGGGAGTCGACGGTGAAGATCAAGAAGTCCGCCGACGGCTCGGCCCCGACGATCTCGCTGGAGCAGAACCCCGACATCCTCGCCGAGCTGGCCGCCACCCGCGTCGCCGAGGTGGTGGTGGGCTTCGCGGCCGAGACCGGCGACAGCACCGGTGGGGTGCTGGACCTGGCCCGCGCCAAGCTGGCCCGGAAGGGCTGCGACCTGCTGGTCGTCAACGACGTCAGCGGCGGCGCGGTCTTCGGTGCGGAGGACAACGAGGCCGTGATCCTCGCCGCCGACGGCTCGAGCACCGAGGTGCCGCGCGGCTCGAAGGCCGCGCTCGCGCACGTGATCTGGGACCGGATCGCGGACCGGATGGGTCCACGCGCCTGATCGACCCGCCCTGTGCGCATTTCCCGTGAGATCGCAGGGCCGGCGTCCACGGCGATCCGTATCGTTGGGGTGGACGCATCACCTGATCACCTGACTCGTCAACCGACCTGGCACCGCCGCCCGGTCCGAACTGCAGGAGCAATGCACCCGTGACTGGACGTCTCTTCACCTCCGAGTCCGTGACCGAGGGACACCCGGACAAGATCGCCGACCAGATCAGCGACTCCGTCCTCGACTACCTGCTCGAGCACGACAAGCAGGCGCGCGTCGCCGTGGAGACCTTGCTGACCACCGGACTGGTGGTCGTCGCGGGCGAGGTCACCACCTCGGCGTACGCGCCCGTGGCGCAGTTGGTGCGCGAGCGGATCCTGGAGATCGGCTACGACTCCTCCGAGAAGGGCTTCGACGGCCGCTCCTGCGGCGTCCAGGTGGCGATCGGCGCGCAGTCCGCCGACATCGCCCAGGGTGTCGACGACGCCTACGAGGAGCGGATCGAGTCCTCGCACGACGCGCTCGACCGGCAGGGCGCCGGCGACCAGGGCCTGATGTTCGGCTACGCCTGCGACGACACCCCCGAGCTCTTCCCGCTGCCGATCAAGATCGCGCAGACGCTCTCCGAGCGCCTCTCGACGGTGCGCAAGGACGGGACGCTGCCGTACCTGCGGCCCGACGGCAAGACGCAGGTCACGATCGAGTACGACGCCGACAACCGCCCCGTGCGCATCGACACCGTCGTCCTCTCCACCCAGCACGCCGAGGACATCGACCTCGAGAAGACGCTGACGCCGGACATCACCAAGCACGTGATCGAGCCCGTGCTGGAGCAGTTCAAGGCGTCCGTGCCGTCCGAGGGCTACCGGCTGCTGGTCAACCCGACCGGCCGGTTCGTGGTGGGCGGCCCGATGGGCGACGCCGGCCTGACGGGCCGCAAGATCATCGTCGACACCTACGGCGGCATGGCCCGCCACGGCGGCGGCGCCTTCTCCGGCAAGGACCCGTCCAAGGTCGACCGCTCCGCGGCCTACGCGATGCGCTGGGTGGCCAAGAACGTGGTGGCGGCCGGCCTGGCCCGGCGCTGCGAGGCGCAGGTCGCCTACGCGATCGGCAAGGCCGCCCCGGTCGGCGTCTTCATCGAGACGTTCGGCACCGGCGTGGTCCCGGACGAGCAGATCCAGCAGGCGGTGCTGGACGTCTTCGACCTGCGGCCCGCGGCGATCATCCGCGACCTCGACCTGCTGCGCCCGATCTACGCCAAGACCGCCGCCTACGGTCACTTCGGCCGCGAGCTGCCCGAGTTCACCTGGGAGCGCACCGACCGCGCCGACGCGCTGAAGGCCGCCGTCGGCCTCTGAGGCACCACGAGTCGGCAGGAACTGACCGCCTTCCCGGCGTCAGCTTCTGCCGACTCGGTGTTTTTCGGCGGCGTTGGTGATGGTGGTCGGTGGGGGTGGGTCGTGTGCCTCAGGCAACTCACGCGTACCGGCGGACAGGCAGTTCGGTTGCTTGACGGGCGTTGCACCGCCTGTCGAGCGACCGAATCACCGGTCGACCGGTGATTCCGACCCCACGCCCGCCCGCCCCGCACCCCATCCACCACCGCTGGTAGAACTGCGCCCATGACCCGGTCCGACGAGCCCGCCCTGGAGCTGCCGGGGCTCGTTCGCGACCGCGCGGCGGAGGGGCGGGCGAAGGCCGCCACGACCCGCGCCCGGAAGGCGGCCGAGGCCGAGATCACCGACACCGACCCGGTGGCCGGCGTGGTGCTGGACCTGCCGATGGCGCACCTGGACCGGGAGTTCGACTATGCGGTGCCGCTGGCGATGGCCGACGGCGTCCGGCCCGGGGTGCGGGTGAAGGTGCGGTTCGGCGGGCAGGACGTGGACGGCTTCGTCGTGCGCCGCGGCGCGGAGAGCAGCCACGAGGGCCGGCTGGCGCCGCTGCGCCGCCTGGTGAGCGCGGAGCCGGTGCTCAGCCCTGCGGTGCGGGCGCTGTGCGACCGCGTCGCCGAGCACTACGCGGGCACCGCCGCGGACGTGCGGCGGCTGGCCGTGCCGCCCCGGCACGCCGCGACCGAGAAGCAGGAGACCCCGCCCGAACCGCCGCTGCGGGTCCCGCCGGGGGCGGCGGGGGCCTGGTCGGCGTACCCGTCCGCGCCGGCGTTCCTGGAGCACCTGCGGGCCGGGCACGCCCCGCGCGCGGTGTGGTCGGTGGCGCCGGGGGAGGACTGGCCGCACCTGCTCGCCGTCGCCGCCGCCGAGACGCTGGCCGGCGGCCGGGGCACGATCGTCTGCCTCCCCGACCACCGCGACGTGGCGCGCGTCGACGCCGCGCTCGAGGCGCTGCTCGGTGAGGGGCACCACGTCACGCTGCACGCCGAGCCTGGCCCCGCCGCCCGCTACCGCGACTTCCTGGCCGTGGCCCGCGGGGAGCGGCGGATCGTGGTGGGCACCCGGTCGGCGGCGTTCGCCCCGGTGCACGGGTTGGGCCTCGTGGCGATCTGGGACGACGGCGACGACCTGCACGCCGAGCCCCGCGCGCCGTACCCGCACGTGCGGGAGTTGCTCGGCATGCGCGCCGAGATCGAGGGCGCCGGCGCGCTGGTGGCCGGCTTCGGCCGCAGCGTCGAGGGCGCTCAGCTGCTCGCCGGCGGTTGGGCCCACGAGATCGCGCTGCCCCGCGAGCGGCGCCGCGACCGGGTCCTGGTGGCGGTCACCGGGGCGTCCGAGCATGCGCTGCGGCGCGACCCGCACGCCGCGCACGCGCGGATCCCCAAGGAGGCCCACGACGCGGTCCGGTGGGGCCTGGAGCACGGGCCGGTCCTGGTGCAGACGCCCCGCGCCGGGTACGCGCTGCGCCTGGCCTGCGAGCGCTGCCGGACCCCCGCCCGCTGCGCGGCCTGCACCGGCCCGCTGCAGCTGACCGGGCCGACCACCCCGCCCGCGTGCCGGTGGTGCGCCACCGAGGCGCCCGACTGGTCCTGCGGGACGTGCGGCGGTCGCGGGCTCCGCGCGCCGGTGCTGGGCGACGCCCGGACGGCGGACGAGCTCGGCCGCGTCTTCCCGCGCGTGCCGGTGCTCACCTCGTCGGGCGACCGGATCCGCGACACGGTGCCGGCCGGTCCGCGCATCGTGGTCGCCACGCCCGGTGCCGAGCCCGTCGCCGAGGGCGGGTACGCCGTCGTGGTGCTCCTCGACACCTGGCTGGCACTGGCCCACGACAGCCTGCGCACCGCCGAGGAGGCGGTCCGCCGGTGGGCCAACGCGATCGGCCTGGTCCGGCCCGGCGGCCGCGCGCTGGCCGTCGGCGACCCGGGCCTCCCGGCGCTCCAGGCACTGGTCCGCTGGGACCCCGAGGGGTTCGCGGCGCGCGAGGCCGAGGAGCGACGCTCGGCCCGGCTGCCCCCGGCCGCTCGGATCGCGACGCTCACCGGGACCCCGGGCGCCATCGACGACCTGCTCACGCTGGCCGCGCTGCCCGACGGCGCGGAGGTGCTCGGCCCCCTGCCGGCGGCCGACGCGACGGCCCGGGGCGGCGACGTACCGGAGGCCGAGCGGATGCTCGTGCGGGTCCCGGCCGCCGAGGGAGACGTGCTGGCGCACGCCCTGCGCGAGGCCCAGGGGGCGCGTTCGGCGCGCAAGCTGGAGCCGGTGCGGGTGCAGGTCGATCCACCGCGGCTGTGATCTCGCCGAGACCATTTCGTGACCGTTTCGGGACACGGGGCGGTGGCGCCGTCGGGTCGCGGAGAGGCCGACATTAGACTCGGGCCGTGGCCATTCGACCGATCCGACTCTTCGGTGACCCGATCCTGCGCCGCCCCGCGATCGAGGTCGTGGACTTCGACGCCGAGCTGCGGCAGATCGTGCAGGACCTGACCGACACGATGCTCGAGGCGCCCGGGGCCGGCCTGGCCGCGCCCCAGATCGGCGTCGGGCTGCGGGTCTTCACCTACAACGTGGACGGCGAGGTCGGCCACCTGGTGAACCCGTCGCTGGAGCTGTCGAAGGAGATCCAGGACGGCCCCGAGGGCTGCCTGTCGCTCCCCGAGCTCACCTACGACTGCATCCGGGCGATGTCCGTGGTCGCGACCGGTTTCAACATGCACGGTGACCCGGTCCGGATCGAGGGGTCCGAGATGCTCGCGCGGGCCATTCAGCACGAGACCGACCACCTGGACGGGGTGCTCTTCATCGACCGTCTCGACGACGCCGCACGAAAGGCAGCAATGAAGGAGATCCGCGAGTCCGACTGGTTCGGGCTGGAGAAGCCGACCGTCAAGGTCTCCCCGCACCGCACCAACGGGTTCGGCTTCTGATGCGGGTCGTCTTCGCCGGTACGCCGGAGGTCGCCGTCCCCGCGCTGGACGCGATCGCCGCCTCCGGGCACGAGCTGGTCGGCGTGGTGACCCGCCCCGACGCCCCCGCCGGGCGCGGGCGCAGGCTCACGCCCAGCCCGGTCGGCCTCCGCGCCGACGAGCTCGGCGTGCCGGTGCTCAAGCCCACCCACCCCCGCGACCCGGAGTTCCAGGAGGAGCTGCGTGCGCTGCGGCCCGACTGCTGCCCGGTCGTCGCCTACGGCGCCCTGATCCCGCGCTCCGCGCTCGACATCCCCGAGCACGGCTGGGTGAACCTGCACTTCTCGCTGCTGCCCGCCTGGCGCGGCGCCGCCCCGGTGCAGCACTCGATCTGGGCCGGCGACGAGGTCACCGGCGCCACCACCTTCCGGATCGTCGAGGCCCTGGATGCCGGTCCGACGTTCGGCGTGATGACCGAGACGATCCGTCCCACCGATACCTCCGGCGACCTGCTGGGTCGCCTCGCCGAGGGCGGCGCGGGCCTGCTGGTGGCGACCCTCGACGGCATCGCCGACGGGTCGCTCGAGGCGCGCGAGCAGCCCGAGGACGGGGTGAGCCTGGCGCCGAAGATCAGCGTCGAGGACGCCCGCGTCGCCTGGACCGACCCCGCCACCGCGGTGGACCGCCGGATCCGTGCCTGCAGCCCGTTCCCCGGCGCCTGGACCGAGTACGACGGCGAGCGGGTCAAGCACCGACCAACCAGGAGGCGACGACGTGCGAGCGGGGCGGCGGCGCAGCCGTCCGGGTCGTGCCGCGTCCGCGGCGGCGAGCGAGAGCACGCCGAACACCATCAGGAGAGCCACGGCGAGTGCCCCCACTCGCTGCAGAACCATGCGGCGGAACGTAGTGGCGACCCGCGCCGGACCGTGGCCGCACGGGCTCGCCGTGCCGCAAATGGGGGAACGATCCGGCGCCCGCCCCGACGCGACGGACCCTAGGCCGTGTCCTACCCGGGGCGCTGGACGATGACGCCGTACCAGCCGAGGCCGCGGTAGGTCTCGTAGCCGGGCGTCTGCGCGTAGCCGACCACCTCTCCGCCACGGCCGACGAACGACCCGAAGGTCCCCTGCCCGGCCGCGGCCAGGTCGATCTGCTCGGTGAGCAGGCCGCGCCCGTCGGAGGACGCGAGGACCCGGCGCTCGGCGTCGACGAGCATGACGCGGGTCCGGGCCCGCTCCTCCTCGCTGAAGCGGACGCCGGTCACGATGTCGTGGGCCTGGGGGGCGAAGTCGAAGAAGATGCCGAGCGCGCCGATCACCTCGCCGTGCTCCTCACCACCGGCGCGGACCGCGGTGGCGTAGGTGGCGACGGTGGCGCCACCCAGGCTCGGGTTGGTCGTGACATCGTCCACGACGTACTCCCCACCGGAGCCCGTGGCGACCGCGTTGCGGAACCAGGCCTGGCCCGAGACGTCGGTGCCGACGACGGACCCGAACCGCTCGGGCCGGCCGTGCGCGATCACCCGTCCGTGGGCGTCGGCGACCCACAGGTCCAGGTAGACGGTGTACGACGACAGGATCACCGCCAGGCGCTCGGAGGCGTGCCTCGCCGTCCGACCGGCGTCGACCGCGGCGGACCCCCGAGCGGCGTCGCAGGCGTCGACGATCGCGGAGTCGGTGGCCCACCAGCGCACGTCGCAGGAGCGCTCGTAGAGGTTGCGGTCGATCAGCTCGACCGCGTTGAGCGCGAGGTCGGAGAGCCGCGAGCCCCGGACCTTCTCCACCAGGTCGTCCCCCAGGGAGGAGAGCTCGTCGACGAGCGGGGCGAGCTGCTGGCTGAGCTCGGCGGAGAGGCCGTGCACGGTGTCGGCCACCGCGCCGACCTCCTTGGCCACGACCGCGAACCCGGCGCCGGCGGCACCGGCGCGGCTCGCCTCGATCGCGGCGTTGATGGCCAGCATCTTGGTGGTGGCGGCGACGCCGGCCACCTCGCGCAACCGCGCCTTGGTCAGCGCCGAGACCTCGTCGGCGATACGGACCACCCGCTCGGGCATGCGGCACTCCTCGTGTCGTCCGGGGTCGCACGGCGCCCGAGCACGGCCCTGCGGTCCGGCGGGCCACTGCCCGCCGATCGCACCATCGGCAGCAGCGCCACGGTTCTGAGGGGGTGCGGCGCGATGCCCCAGCGCCGTCTGGACCGCTGTGCACAAGACATTGACAGTCAAAGTTAATGATCGGAATCTGATGCAAACGAAAGCAAACGCAAGGATTGATCATGGGGACACTCCGAGCGCGGGCCCGGCTGCGCGCACTGGGCGGCTGGGCGGCGACCTCCGCGCTGCTCGCCGGCGTCGCGCTGCTCGCCGGCCCGGCCGCGGACGGCCTCACGCGGGGCGGCGGGCAGCCCACGTTCACCGACCTGCTGGTCGGCGGGTGCGCGGCCGTCGCCGTGGCCGCCGCCGGGTGGCTGTGGCTGCTGACCGGCCTGGTCGCCGTACCGGCCCTCGTCGGGGCCGCGCCGCGGCCGGGTCTGCGCTGGTCGGGCGCCGGCCGCGGGCTGGCGCTGGCCATCTGCGGGCTCGCCGTGGTCGCCGGCACCGCCCCGGTCGCCCACGCCTCGCCCGGGGTCGACCGACCCGGGCGCGCGGACCGCGGCGCCCTCACCGGACTCCCCCTGCCCGACCGGGCCGTCGGCGACGCGCTCCTCCTGGTGAGCGAGGGCGACTGCCTGTGGTCGATCGCCCGCGCGGTCCTCGGACCGGACCGGGACGACGCCGACGTCGCCCGCTACGTCCTCCGGCTGTACCGCCTCAACCGGGACGTGGTCGGCGCCGACCCCGACCTGATCCACCCGGGCCAGGAGCTCCGCCTGCCCGGCACCGCCGCACCGTGACCAGGGAGGTCGCCAGCATGACGCTCGCACCCGTCCACACCGACCGCGCACCGGGCGCCGCACTGCGGCTCCGCGTCCCGGTCGCGGAGACCCAGGGCGCCCTCGCCCTCGACCTGATCCCCCGCCAGGCGCCGCCGCCGGTGGCCGCGCCGGTCCGCCCCGGGGCCGCGGTGGTGCCGATCGACCTCCGGTTGCGCCGCACCATCGAGGAGTGGACCCGGCGCTACGTGCAGGCCGCCGTCGAGATCGTCGCCGGCGACCGTCCCTCCTCCCAGCTGGTCCGCTGGACGTCCGGGGAGGTCTACGCCGACCTGCGCCGGCGGGCCCGGCTCGTCGCCCTCGCCGGCGGGCACCAGCCGGGACTCGGCCGGGTCCAGCAGGTGCGCCCCCGCATCCGCAGCGTCCACGCCTGTTTCATCACCGACGCGGTGGTCGAGTGCGGGGTGCACGTCGGCTACGGCGAGCGCGGGCGGGCCGTCGCAGCGCGCTTCGAGCGGCGCCGCGAGCGCTGGGTCTGCACCGCCCTCGACTTCTCCTGAGGCTCGGCGCGCCCCGAGCCCCGGTTCGGGCTGCCGCGAGCCCCGGCTCGGGCTGCCCCGAGCCCCTGTTCGCGCGGACATGCGCGAGCGCCCCCGACCCCGGGCCGATGGCCTGGGTCGGGGGCGCTCGCGCTGTCCGCTGTCAGCCGTTGACGCGGGTGGTGTACCCCGTCGGGCCGCCGGCGGCGCCGTGGCACCGCTTGTACTTCTTGCCCGAGCCGCAGGGGCACAGGGCGTTGCGGCTGGTGCCGTCGAACTCGCCCCCGCCGTTCGTGGCGGCGGCGCGGACGACCGCCTCCTCGCCCTGCTCGTCCGGGGCGGAGTAGGAGAGGTTCGCCGGGGCGGCCGGCCGGTCCAGGCCCTTGGCCCGGATGTGCGGCTGGTGCGCCTGGCCGCCGAGCGCGGAGGCGATCTCGCCGAGCGCGGCGCCGGCCTCGGGCTCCGCCTCGAGCGCGACCGGCGCGGGCTCCTCCTCGACCTGGACCTCCAGGTTGAACAGGAACCCGACCGTCTCCTCCTTGATGCCGTCCATCATCGCGGCGAACATGTCGTAGCCCTCGCGCTGGTACTCCACCAGCGGGTCGCGCTGGGAGTAGGCGCGCAGGTAGATGCCCTCGCGGAGGTAGTCCATCTCGTAGAGGTGCTCGCGCCACTTGCGGTCGAGCACCGAGAGGATCACGCGGCGCTCGAGCTCGCGCATGACCTCCTCGCCGACCTCCTCCTCGCGCCGGTCGTACGCCGCGTGGGCGTCCTCGCGGAGCTTCTCGATGAGGTCCGGCTTCTCCAGCGCTGCCTGCGCGCCGGCCTCCTCGACCAGGTCCTTCCAGGAGATGGAGACCGGCCAGAACTGCTTGAGGTCGGTCCACAGCTGCTCGAGGTCCCACTCCTCGGCGAAGTCGTCGAGCGAGCCGGAGACGAAGCCGGTGACCACGTCGTCGATGAAGGTGCGGATCTGCTCCTCCAGGTCGACGCCCTCGAGCACCTGGCGGCGCTCGCCGTAGATCACCTTGCGCTGCCGGTCCATCACGTCGTCGTACTTGAGGACGTTCTTGCGGGACTCGAAGTTCTGCGACTCGACCTGGCCCTGGGCGTTGGCGATCGCGTTCGTGACCCGCTTGTTCTCGATCGGGACGTCGTCCGGGATCTTCAGCATGACCAGCACGCGGTCCACCCAGTCGGACTTGAACAGGCGCATCAGCTCGTCCTGCAGCGACAGGTAGAAGCGGCTCTCGCCGGGGTCGCCCTGGCGGCCGGAACGACCGCGGAGCTGGTTGTCGATGCGGCGCGACTCGTGGCGCTCGGTGCCGATCACGTAGAGGCCGCCGAGCTCGCGGACCTCGTCGTGCTCCTCCGAGACCTGCTTCTTGAACCGGTCGACGGTGGCCTGCCAGGCCGCCTCGTACTCGTCGGCGGTCTCGCCCGTGGGCTCCAGGCCCTGCTTGCGCAGCTCGGCGTCGGCCAGGAACTCCACCGAGCCGCCGAGCATGATGTCGGTACCGCGGCCGGCCATGTTGGTGGCGACGGTGACCGCGCCCCGGTGGCCGGCGAGCGCGACGATCTTGGCCTCGTCGGCGTGGTACTTCGCGTTCAGCACCGAGTGCGGGACGCCGCGCTTGGTGAGCTGGGTGTGCAGGTAGTCGGACTTCTCCACCGAGACCGTGCCGACCAGCACCGGCTGGCCGTTCTTGTGCCGCTCGACGATGTCGTCGACCACCGCGTCGTACTTGGCCTCCTCGGTCCGGTAGACCAGGTCGGGCTCGTCCTTGCGGAGCACCGGCTTGTTGGTCGGGATCGGGACGACGCCGAGCTTGTAGATCTTGTCGAACTCGCTGGCCTCGGTCATCGCCGTACCGGTCATGCCGGAGAGCTTCTCGTAGAGGCGGAAGTAGTTCTGGAGGGTGACGTTGGCGAGGGTCTGGTACTCCTCGCGGACCTTCACGCCCTCCTTGGCCTCGATGGCCTGGTGGAGCCCGTCGTTGTAGCGGCGTCCGGCGAGCATGCGGCCGGTGTGCTCGTCGACGATGAGCACCTCGCCCTCCATGACGACGTACTCCTTGTCGTTGCGGAAGAGCTCCTTGGCCTTGATCGAGTTGTGCAGGAACGAGATCAGCGGCGTGTTGGCCGACTCGTAGAGGTTCTCGATCCCGAGGTGGTCCTCGACCTTGGTGATGCCGGCCTCGAGGACGGAGATGGTCCGCTTCTTCTCGTCGACCTCGTAGTCGGTGTCCTTGGTCAGCTTGGCCGCGATCTTCGCGAACTCGCCGTACCACTTGACCTCGTCCTGGGTCGGGCCGCTGATGATCAGCGGGGTCCGCGCCTCGTCGATCAGGATCGAGTCGACCTCGTCCACGACGGCGAAGTTGTGGCCGCGCTGCACGCACTCCTCGATCGAGGAGGCCATGTTGTCGCGCAGGTAGTCGAAGCCCAGCTCGTTGTTGGTCGCGTAGGTGATGTCGCGGTTGTAGGCCTCGCGGCGCTCCGGCGGCCGCATCGACGGCAGGATCACGCCGGTGGTCAGGCCCAGGAAGTGGTGGACGCGGCCCATCATCTCCGACTGGTACTTGGCCAGGTAGTCGTTGACGGTGACGACGTGGACGCCCTTGCCCTCGAGGGCGTTGAGGTACGCCGGCAGGGTGCTGACCAGGGTCTTGCCCTCGCCGGTCTTCATCTCGGCGATGTTGCCCATGTGCAGCGCGGCGCCGCCCATGATCTGCACGTCGAAGTGGCGCTGGCCGATCACGCGCTTGGCGGCCTCGCGGACCGTGGCGAACGCCTCGGGGAGGATGTCGTCGAGGGACTCGCCGTCGGCCAGGCGGGTGCGGAACTCGTCGGTCATCCCGCGGAGCTCGTCGTCGGACATCGCGACGAAGTCGTCCTCGATGGCGTTGACGGCCTTGGCGATCGACTCGAGCTGGCGGAGGATCTTGCCCTCTCCGATGCGGAGAAGCTTGTCGATGATCACGGGCACGGCGGTGGAACTCCTGGCCATTGAGGGTGGAGAGCGGATGGAACTGGTCGATCCCCGAGGGACCTGATGGCGCGGGGCGCGACCGCCACTCTACCCAGCAGGGTGTGAGGGGTCGGACGCCCGGCGTCGATCGAACTCCGCGAAGGCGGCGGCGCGCTCGCGCTCGATCCGGCGTCCGAGCAGGTAGGCGGCGGCCCAGAGGGCGGCGAAGATCGGCCCCAGCGCCCACATCACGGGGGTCACGAGGCCGAGCCCGACGGCCGCGACCTGCAGCGCCCAGCCCAGGCCGTAGGCCCACTCGGCGCGCAGCATCCCGGCGACCAGGAGGCAGGCGGCGGCGAGGCCGAGGCCGACCCCGAGCGCGACGCCGGTGTCGACGCCGCCGAGGGTGATCATCACCGGCGTGGTCAGGCCGAGGGTGATCGCCTCCAGGCTGAGCACCGCGGCGCACATCGACCGGCGCGGGGACTTCGTGCGCTCGCGGTCCTGGGGCGTGTCCTGGGGTGCCTGCTCGCTCACTTGGCGCCTCCCAGCAGCAGGCGGGCCTCGCCCACCGTGACCACCGAGCCCGTCACCAGCACGGCGCCGGAGCTGAGCGAGTCGCCGCCCGGCTCCTCGGCGAGGGCGGCGGCGATGTCGATCGCGTCGGCCAGGCGCGGCGCCACGGTGACCCGCTCCTCGCCGAAGATCTCACGCGCGGTGACGGCGAGCTCGTCGGCCGGCAGCGCCCGCGACGTCGAGTTCTGGGTGACCACCAGGTGGCTCAGGTGCGGCTCGAAGGCGGCCAGCAGGCCCTCGGCGTCCTTGTCCCCCATCAGCCCGACGACGCCGACCAGCGGGGCGAAGTGGAAGGAGTCCTCCAGCGCCGCGGCGGTCGCCTCGGCG
Organism: Nocardioides sp. YIM 152588; assembly: GCF_040191335.1. NCBI lineage: Bacteria > Bacillati > Actinomycetota > Actinomycetes > Propionibacteriales > Nocardioidaceae > Nocardioides > Nocardioides sp. YIM 152588. The sequence goes on from NZ_JBEGDJ010000013.1 coordinate 66,040, forward strand.
CCGGCGGGGTTGTGCGCGGCGTCGAGCACGATGGTGGGGCTGCGCCGGACCACCTCGAGCCGCCCCGGCGAGGTCGCCTCGGCGAAGGCGCCGCGGACCACGTCGTCGCCCAGCGGCTCGTCGCCGCCGACGAACGCCTCGACCGCGGCCAGGGCGAGCGCGGCGTTCTGCGCCTGGTGGGCGCCGTAGAGGGGCAGGAAGACCTCGTCGTACCGGCCGCGGAGGCCCTGCAGCGTGACCGCCTGGCCGCCGACCGCCGAGACGCGGTCGACGACGCCGAACTCCAGGCCCTCCCGGGCCACGGTCGCGCCCGCCTCGGCAGCGCGCTCCAGCATCACCTCGGCCACCTCGCGGGCCTGGTGCGCCATCACCACGGTGCTGCCCGGCTTGATGATCCCGGCCTTCTCGCGGGCGATCGCGGCCAGCGAGTCGCCGAGGTACTGGGCGTGGTCGATGGCCACCGGGGTGACCACGGCGACGTCGGCGTCGATCACGTTGGTGGCGTCCCAGGAGCCGCCCATGCCGACCTCGACCACCGCGACGTCGACCGGCGCGTCCGCGAACGCCGCGTAGGCCATGCCGACGACGGTCTCGAAGAACGACAGCGGGTGCGGCTGGTCGGCGTCGACGAGGTGCGTGTACGGCGCCACGTCGTTGAACGCGCGCACGAACGTCTCGTCGTCGACCGGCTCGCCGTCGATGCTGATCCGCTCGCTCATCTTCTCCACGTGCGGGCTGGTGAACCGGCCGGTGCGCAGGTCGAGGGCGCGCAGCAGGGCGTCGATCATCCGCGACGTCGACGTCTTGCCGTTGGTGCCGGTGAGGTGGATCGACCGGTAGGCGCGGTGCGGGTCGCCGAGCACCTCGACGAAGGCGGCGATCCGGTCCAGCGACGGCTCCAGCCGCGTCTCGGGCCACCGGGACAGCAGGGCGTCCTCGGCCTCGGCGAAGGTCTCGGCGGGACGTGCGACAGGCTCGTTCATGGCGTCCGTGAGTCTACGGAGTCAGCCGCCCGCGCCGGGAATCACGCGGACCGGCCGTCGGGCCCGCGTCACATGGATCTTCGTCGGTTCTCGGGCCGGAACCCGACGAGAATCCATGTGACGCGGGACCGCAGGCCAGGCTCAGCGCCCGGCCACCATCCGCATCCACCCCGCGGCCTGCCGCATCAGCGGCTCGGCGGCCGGGAAGACGCGGTCGTGCCGCCAGAACCCGTGCACCTGGCCGAGCGCGCGGGTGGCGACCACCTCGACGCCGGCCTCGGCGAGCAGCACCGCGAGGTGCTCCCCCTCGTCGCGCAGCGGGTCGTGCTCGGCGGTCACCACCAGGGTCGGCGGCAGCGTGCCGAGGTGGGGCGAGAGGAGCGGCGCCAGGTCCGGGTCGGCGAGGTCGGCCGGTCTGGCGGCGTACTGCTGCCAGTACCAGGCCGCCTCGGCCGGGTCGAAGCCGTCGGCGGCGGTCCGGTAGGAGTCGAACGACGCCGCCGGGTCGAGGAACGGGTAGATCAGCACCAGGCCCGCCAGCGCACCCGGCCGGCGCAGCGCCGCGACCAGCACCAGGTTGCCGCCGGCGCTGTCGCCGTGGGCGAAGGTCGGCAGCCCCGATAGTTCCTCCTGCGTGGCCACCCAGTCCAGCGCGGCCGTCACGTCGTCGGGCGCGGCCGGGAAGCGGTGCTCGGGCGGGCGCCGGTAGTCGACGCTGAGCACCGCCATCCCCGACCGGTCGGCCAGCCGCCGTACCGCGGCGTCGTGGACCTCGACGTCGTTGAAGACGAAGCCGCCGCCGTGGGCGTGCACGACGACGCCGTCGTACCCCTCCGGCAGGTAGAGCCGGGCCGGTACGCCGGCGTCCTTCCCGGGGATCAGCACGTCGCGGACCTCCGCGACCTCCTCGCGGGGGACGCCGGCGGCGGCCGCGCGGTCCGCGGCCCGGGCCGCCTCGATGTCGTAGCCCGGGTCGGTCACGGACGGCTCGCTCAGGTGGTTCTCGACCGCCTTGCGGGCCTCGGGGTACAGCGCCATGCGCGACACCCTAGGGCGTGACGATGCTCAGCTCGACGGAGTCCTCGACCGCCTCGTAGCCGAGCGCGACGTAGATGCCGTTGGAGACCGGGTTGGCCTGGTCGGTGAAGAGGATGACGCGGTTCCCCGCATCGCGCAGCAGCGCCGAGACCTCGGCCACCGCCGCGCTCGCCCAGCCCCGGCCGCGCTCCTCGGACGGGGTGTAGACCGGCCCGACCCGGGCCACGCCGAACGCCGGCGGGTTGGCGCCGGTCAGGTGCACCGGCCGGTCCGCGTCGTCCACCCAGAACCACAGCGTGCCGTCGGCGCGCTTCCGGGCGACGTCGGCCGGCGTGACCGACTCCGCCGCGTGCCCGTCGCCCGGGCCGCGTCCACCCTGCTCGTCCGCGTCCACGTGGAACCGCCGGAGCCAGTCGAGCGCCAGCCCGTCCTCCTCGGGCCGCACCGGCCGCAGCCGCCCCGGCACCCGCCGCGGGGGCCGCAGGGTGCCCAGCTCGAAGAGCCGCATGTGCACGCGGACCCGGACCTCGGCGCCGGTGCGCTCCGCGACCCGGGCCGCGAAGGCATCGACGGCCGGGCGCGCGCCGTTGGCCGCCGCCACCGGCTCGCCGCGGTCGACCAGGGCGTCGGCCAGCGCCACGGCGGACTCCTCCGGCATCGCCAGCAGGTACGGCGGGTGCGGCGGCCCCGGGTGCGTGCGCATCGCGAGCCCGGGCTCCTCGCCGGGCCGGCCGGGGTCGACGACGGCGAACCAGCAGAACGGCTCGGGCCGCGCGGACGCCCCGCGCGCCAGCCGGTCGGCGATCGTGGCCACGACGGTCGCGGTCGCGGGGTGCGCCGACAGCGTCGGGCCCGCGCACTCCAGGAAGCGCGCCGGGTCGTCGAGGAGGGTGACGGTGGCCATGGGCCGATTCTCCCGCCGGGCGGGCCGCCCGGTCGCCTGAATTTCCGCCGCGCTTCCCCCCGTCGCCGGCGAGCGATGAGTCCGGTGTCGGTGGGCGGTCCTACTTTCGAGGTACGCCCGGGGAGCAGGCGCTGCACCGAGGCTCCCCCACCACCGACCTGACCAGGAGACCACCATGACCACGACGCCCGGCGCTCCCTGCTGGATCGAGCTCACCACCTCCGACCGCGACAAGGCCGTCGCGTTCTACGGCGGGCTCTTCGGCTGGACCGCCACCGAGCCCGCCGAGGAGTTCGGCGGCTACTCGCAGTTCGAGCTCGACGGCCGCCCGATCGGCGGCATGATGCCCGAGGTCCCGGGGATGACCGGCGCCCCGGGCTGGTTCGTCTACCTCGCCGTGGAGGACGCGGAGAAGACCGCGGAGTCCGCGACCACCGCCGGCGGCACCGTGGTGGTGCCGCCGATGCCGCTGCCGGAGCTGGGCAGCATGGTCGTGGTCACCGACGCCTCCGGGCTCGCGCACGGCGGCTGGCAGCCGGCGCCGTTCACCGGGTTCCAGAGCGTCGACGGCCTCGGCGACCCCGTCTGGTTCGAGACCTACTCCAAGGACTTCGCCAGCACGCGCACGTTCCTGGAGGAGGTGTTCGGCTGGGAGACCGAGATGGCCAGCGACACCGACGAGTTCCGCTACGCCACCAACGGCAGCCAGGAGACCGCCACGGCCGGCCTGATGGACGCCTCGGGCTGGGGCGAGGACTTCGTGCCGATCTGGACGACCTACATCAAGGTCGCCGACATGGCCTCGACCCTCGAGGCGGTCGCCGACCTCGGCGGCTCGGTGCTGCAGGGACCCGACGACACGCCGTACGGCGTCCTGGCGACCATCGCCGACCCGAACGGTCAGTCGCTGAAGGTGATCGTCCCGCCGGCCGCCGCCTGAGAAGAACCGCGAGTCGGCAGAAACTTTCTGCCGACTCGCGCGCTGGTCAGGCCTCGAGGCGGGCGAGCTCCTCCTCGATGATCACCGGGTCGAGCTTGGTGAACACCGGGGTGGGCTTGGCGACCGGCGTGCCGACCACGATCGGGCGGCGCTCCCAGGCCGGGAAGCCGCTGTAGTCGCCGGTGATGATCGGGTACGGCGCACCGCCGTCCAGGTCCTCGGCCTCCACGATGTGCGGCATCGGCGCCACCTCCCCGGCCCCGCCCAGCGCCTTGTCGACGGCGTTGGCCGAGAACGGCAGGAACGGCGCGAGCACCAGGTTGAGGTCGGCGACGCACTGCGCGGCGACGTGCAGGATGGTCGCCAGCCGCTCGCGCTGGTCCTCGCCCTTGAGCTTCCACGGCTCGAGGTCGGCCAGGTACTTGTTGACCTCGCCGACGGCCTTCATCGCCTCGGCGATGCCCGCCTTGAGGCGGTGATGGCCCAGGAGGTCGCCGACGGTGTCGAACGCGGCGGCGGTGCTGGCCAGGACGGCCTCGTCCTGCTCGGTCAGCGCGCCGGCGGCCGGGATCTCGCCGAAGTTCTTGGCGATCAGGTTCGCGGTCCGGTTGACCAGGTTGCCCCAGCCGGCGACCAGCTCGTCGTTGGTGCGCCGCACGAACTCCGACCAGGTGAAGTCGCTGTCCTGGGCCTCCGGGCCGGCGGCGGCCACGAAGTAGCGGAACGCGTCGGGCTGGTAGCGCTCGACGAGGTCGCGCACGTAGATGACGACCTTCTTCGACGAGGAGAACTTCTTGCCCTCCATCGTCAGGAACTCCGAAGAGACCACCTCGGTGGGCAGGTTCAGCTCGCCGTAGGTGCGGGCGTGGCCGCCCTTGCTGCCCTTCCCGGAGTAGGCGAGCAGCTCGGCCGGCCAGATCTGGGAGTGGAAGGTGATGTTGTCCTTGCCCATGAAGTAGTAGCCGAGGGCGTCTGCCCCGGAGTCGGACGCAGGGTTCCACCACTCGCGCCACCGCTCCGGCTCGCCGGTGCGCCGCGCCCACTCGATCGAGGCGGACAGGTAGCCGATCACCGCGTCGAACCAGACGTAGAGCTTCTTCGTCGGGTTGTCCCGCCAGCCCTCCAGCGGGACGGCGATCCCCCAGTCGATGTCGCGGGTCATCGCACGCGGCCGGATCTCGTCGAGGATGTTCTTGGAGAACCGGATGACGTTCGGGCGCCACAGGCCGGTCGCCTCGCGCTCGTCGAGCCACTCCGACAGCGCGTCGGCCAGCGCCGGCAGGTCGAGGAAGAAGTGCTGGGTCTCGATGAACTCCGGGGTCTCGCCGTTGATCCGGCTGACCGGGTTCTTCAGGTCCTGCGGGTCGAGCTGGTTGCCGCAGTTGTCGCACTGGTCGCCCCGGGCGCCGTCGGCGCCGCAGATCGGGCAGGTGCCCTCGATGTAGCGGTCGGGCAGGGTCCGCCCGGTCGACGGGCTGATCGCGCCGTGGGTGGTCTGCTCGACGAAGTAGCCGTTCTCGTAGACCCCGAGGAACATCTCCTGGACCACCGCGTGGTGGTTCCGGGTGGTGGTCCGGGTGTAGAGGTCGTAGGAGAGGCCCAGGCTGACCAGGTCTTCGGCGATCAGGCGGTGGTTCCTGTCCGCCAGCTCCTGCGGGGTCAGCCCGGCCTCGTCGGCGGCGATCAGGATCGGGGTGCCGTGCTCGTCGGAGCCGGAGACCATGAGCACGTCGTGGCCCGCCATCCGCATGTAGCGGCTGAAGACGTCGGAGGGGACGCCGAAGCCGGCGACGTGACCGATGTGGCGGGGGCCGTTCGCGTACGGCCAGGCGACGGCCGACAGGACGTGACTCATGGCCCCGATCCTAGGAGGCGCCCGCGCACCCGGGCGAACCAGCGTCGAGCACCACCCCGAGCCTCAGCCCGGACTCAGTTGAACCGCTTGATGCGGCGCGCGGTCCGGCGCCGGATCGCGGGCAGCTTCTTGTAGAGGTGGCGCCCGGGGCAGGCGGTGTCGTTCGTGTCGCGGTGGCCGTCGATGACGGGCAGCTTCACCCGGCGCCCGGCACGGTACTTGTCGCTGCCGCTCGAGCGGACCCGGATCTTGGCCGTCGGGTCGCGGTCGAAGGCGTCGAGCTTCCACGCCGCGATCCGCGCGATCGCCGCGAGCACCTCCTTGCGGGGCCGGGCGGTCTCGAAGTTGCCGATCACCGAGACGCCGACCGAGGTGCTGTTGAAACCGAGCGTGTGCGCGCCCTGCGCCATCTTGAGGCTGCCCTTGCGGCCCACCCAGATCCGGCCGAAGCGGTCGACGAGGAAGTTGTAGCCGATGTCGGACCAGCCGAGGCTCTTGGTGTGGTAGCGGTACATGCCGCGGATCAGGGCCGGTACGTCGCGGCGCTTGTAGCCGTTGCTGTTGACCGTGTGGTGGACGTGGACCTGCTTGACGGTCCGGATCCGCCCGGGTCCGTCGCTGAGCAGCTTGGGGTTCGCCCCCCAGGCCTTCCGGAGGCGGACCTTCGGCTGCGGCACGCCCTTCTTCTCGGCGGCGACCGTGTCGGCGCCGTCGGTGCCGTCCGTGGCGTCCGTGGTGTCGGTCGCGTCACCGGGGTCCGTGCCCCCGTCGCGCGCTGCGACGCGTCCGCCGTCGCTCGCGTCCTGCGGCAGCGAGCCGGGGTCGATCAGCGCCAGCACCGGCCGGCGCACCGCGCCGTCGACCTCGACCTGGACGGCCGAGCACGGACCGACCCAGACCGGCTCGGTCGCCGGCGGCGTACCGGCCTCGGCGGTGGCGCCGTCGGGTCCGTCGTGCAGCGGGGGCAGCACCCGCCAGCCGCTCCACCCGCCGGCGACGCCGCGCGTGCGGACCCGGATCCGACCGCGGCCCGACCCCCAGGTGACGCCCAGCATCGAGAACCGGTCGGTCTCCAGCACGGCCGTGCGGACGGCGGCGCCGGGCGCGGAGCGCGCCGTCCCGGCCGCGGACGACAGCGGGACGTCGAGGGCGGCCACCACCGACCCCGGGTCGCGGCGCAGCCGCAGGCGCTCGGGGGCGGCCGCGCGGGCCGCGGCACCGGGCAGGTCGGGGGCGAGCCCGATCACCGGCGCGGCGGCGACGGCCGCGGCGAGGCCGCCGAGGTCACGTCGTCGCAGCTGCCGGGGCCGGGACGGGTCGGGAGAGCACGAGTCCGAGAAGCTCATGGCGATCCATCATGCGTCATGGCACCACCCGGGCAGGAGACCACCGCCCCGGGGCGTGTTCCTCGGGTGCCGAGGGTCACGCCGGCGACGGTCCGGGATCAGCTGAAGTCGAGCCCGCCGGTGCGGCTGCGCTTGAGCTCGTAGAAGTCCGGGAAGGACGCGACGGCGACCGCGCCGTCCCACAGGCGTCCGGCCTCCTCGCCACGCGGGATCCGGGACAGGACGGGGCCGAAGAAGGCGGCCCCGTTGACGGCGATGGTCGGGGTGCCGACGTCCTCGCCGACCTGGTCCATCCCCTCATGGTGCGAGGCGGCCACGGCCTCGTCGAGCCCGGTGTCGTCCATCGCGTCCACCAGCGCCGCGTCCAGCCCGGCCTCGGCGACGACCTCCGCGATCAGCGCGCGGCCGCCGTCCGGCTCCTCGTGCAGCGCCCGGCCGCCGAGGTGGATGCGCTCGCCGAACGCGTCGTAGAGCGGCAGCAGCACGTCGTCGCCGTACTTCTGCTGGGCCGCGATCAGCACGCGCACGGGGCCCCAGGCCGGGGCGAGCATGGCGCGGTAGCCGTCGGAGATCTCACGCTCGGAGTTCAGGTACGCCAGGCTCATCACGTGCCACGCGACCTCGATGTCGCGCACCCGGGTGACCTCCAGGATCCAGCGCGAGGTGATCCAGGCGAACGGGCAGATCGGGTCGAACCAGAAGTCGGCCCGGTCCTTCACCGGAGCGTCGGGGGCGGTGGGCTCGGCAGACGTGGTCACATTTTCAAGCACATCCGTCACAACGCCTTCCGGGCGAGCCGCATTCCGCGGGCGGGTGTGGGATCGGCCTCAGCGCTCGACGCGCACCGTGGTGCGCGCCTTGGCGCCGTACAGGACGGTGCCGCCCTGGTAGAACGCCCGGACCTTGCGGGTCCCGCGGCGCAGGTCGCCGATCACGACGCGTCCCTGGCCGTCGCTGAGGGTGACCCACTCCTCCTGGCCGCCGACCTTCACCAGCACCTTCCCCGGGACCGGTACGACGCCGGGCGCCGTGACCCGGACCTTCACCACCGCACGGTGGGGCCTGCCGACGGCCGCCAGCTCCATCGTGGGCTGGGAGCGGACCAGCTCGGGCAGCGCCGCCGCGGTGGTCTCGGAGAGGTAGTTGCGGCGGCTCAGCGTGGCCGTCACGCTGACCAGCGCGCCGAGGTCCGCCGCGGTGGTCACGTAGGTGGTGCCGGTCGCGTCCGGGATCGGCACGCCGTTGCGGAGCCACGTGTAGGTGACGGCCGCGTCGGCGGGGGTGACCACGCCGGGCTCGACGGTGAGCTCGGCGCCGAGGTCCGGCCTGCCGAGGAGGGCGAACGGGGTCTCCACCTCGATCCGGCCCTGCAGCACGCGGTCGGTGGCGACCGAGACCGAGCGGGAGTCGACGTAGCCGGGCCGGCTGACGATCTCCACGACCTTGACCTTCTTGCCGCCGAGGTCGCCGGTCAGCAGCAGGCTGGCGCCGCTGGCGCCCTTGATCACCTTGCGGCCGGCCTTCCACTTGTAGGAGATCTCGCCCGGCGCGGGCGACCACGCGCCCTGCTGGACCACGAGCTCCTCATCCAGCATCGGCGTACCGCTCAGCGCCGGCGCCCCGGCGTTGGCGAAGACACCGGCCGCGACGTCGGCCGTCGCCGCGGTGGCGACGGTGGTCGGCGTGCGCTTGGGCTTGCGGGCGGTGACCTTGACGGTCAGCGCCTTGCCGACCTCGGCCGCCGTGGGCGCGAACTGCGGCGACACCGCGCCGGAGATCGGCGCGCCGTCGGCCAGCCACTGGAAGGTGACCCTGCGCGGCTTCGGCGACCAGTCACCCCTGCTCACGGTGAGGGTGCCGCCGACCTGGGCGGTGCCCGCGACCGCGGGAGCGGTGGTGTTGGTCAGCGCCTGCTCGGCGTCCTTGAAGTGGATGAACCCGCTGGGCCAGCGGCCGCTGTCCTTGGTGATCCGGCGCCAGTGGAACGTGCCGTTCCAGCTGTCCTCGGAGATGACGATCTCGGTCGCGGAGACCACCTGCTCGACGTAGGCGACGTGGCCGCTGGAGCCGATCCCGTTGCTGTAGCGGTCCCACCAGGCGATCGCGCCGACCGCGGGGGTCTTGTCGGTGATCTTCGACATCGCGTGGCCCCAGTTGTAGGCCATGCCGCTGCCGCTCCACGGACGGGAGCTGGACATGCCGGCCTGGATCATCCGGTAGGCCGCGTAGTTGGTGCAGTTGTGGCCGGAGTACATCAGCCAGTACATCTTGTTGTTCACCGCGCCGTAGCCGGCGTCGGAGTAGCCGGCGCTGCGGCAGCCGGAGTAACCGGAGCAGAGGTACGTCGACCCGGCCACCGGCACCGTCCGGACCGTCGACTCCGGGCCGCCCGCCGCGACCAGGAGTCCGGCCAGCAGGATCGCCACGAGCAGGCTGGTGGCCGGCGGGGACCACCAGCGCACGGTCGTGGTCGCGCGGCGCATAGGCGTCACCTTCTTGCACTCCAACCCCAGATCGCAACAAAAACCCCAAAAAACACTTCGTTCCCGCGCGTGTCAAACTTGACTTTCTGAAACAACACCCATGTAATTCGCGACCCGCGCTCGGGCGCGTCGGATCCTGCGCCCTCCTCGGGCCGCGCCGATTCCGCCCGCCCTGGGTCGCGCTGGGAGGATGGCCGTCATGCCCGGTATGAACCTGACGCGCGACGAGGCCACCGCCCGCGGCGCGCTGATCGATGTGACGTCCTACACCGTCGACCTCGACCTGACCCAGGCCATCGAGGACGGCGCGACCACCTTCGGCTCGACCAGCACGATCACCTTCACGTGCAGCGAGCCCGGCGCCGAGACCTGGCTGGACCTGGTCGACGCGACGATCGAGGAGATCACGCTCAACGGCGCCCCGGTCGACCCCGCGACGGCGTACGCCGACAGCCGGATCACCCTGACCGGCCTGGCCGCCGAGAACACCGTCGTGGTCCGCGCCGCCTGCACCTACTCGCACACCGGCGAGGGCCTGCACCACTTCGTCGACCCCGCCGACGGCCGGGTCTACCTGTACTCGCAGTTCGAGGTGCCGGACGCCCGCCGCGTCTACGCCTGCTTCGAGCAGCCCGACCTCAAGTCGGTCTTCGACTTCAACGTGACCGCCCCGGCGCACTGGAAGGTCGTCTCCAACGCGCCCACCCCCGCGCCCACCCCGGTCCCCGGGAACGCCGACGTGGCGGTGTGGAACTTCCCCACCACGAAGCGGATGTCGACCTACATCACCGCGATCGTCGCCGGTGACTACGTCGAGTTCCAGGACGTCTACGAGGGCCCGAACGGCTCGATCCCGATCGGCCACTACGCCCGCCACTCGCTGGCGGCCGAGCTGGAGCGCGACCTGGACGAGGTCGTCACGCTGACCAAGCAGGGCTTCGCGTTCTTCGAGGACGCCTTCGGCGTGCCGTACCCGTTCGAGAAGTACGACCAGCTCTACGTGCCGGAGTACAACATGGGCGCGATGGAGAACGCCGGCTGCGTGACGCTGCGCGACGAGTACCTCCCCCGCTCCCGCCAGCCGCGCTCGTTCTACGAGTACCGGGCCTCGGTCATCCTTCACGAGATGGCCCACATGTGGTTCGGCAACCTGGTCACGATGAGGTGGTGGGACGACCTCTGGCTGAACGAGTCGTTCGCCGAGTGGGCCTGCTACCACGCCGAGGCGCTGGCCACCTCCTACGCCGACGCCTGGACCGGCTTCGCCAACATGCGCAAGCAGACCGGCTACCGCGCCGACCAGCTGCCCAGCACCCACCCGATCGCGACCGACATGGTCGACCTGCACGCGGTCGAGACCAACTTCGACATGATCACCTACGCCAAGGGCGCGTCGGTGCTCAAGCAGCTGGTCGCCTGGGTGGGCATCGAGCCCTTCCTCGCGGGGCTGGGCCAGTACTTCCGCGACCACGCCTACGACAACACCGAGTTCTCCGACCTGCTCGGCGCCCTGGAGAAGTCCTCGGGCCGCGAGCTGACCGGCTGGGCCAAGGAGTGGCTGCAGGAGGCGGGCGTCAACACGATCCGCCCCGTCTTCGAGGTCACCACCGGCGCCGACGGCACCGCGTCGTACACCTCCTTCGCGATCCGGCAGAGCGCGGCCGCCGAGCAGCCCACGCTGCGCCGGCACCGCATCGGCATCGGCTCCTACCGGCTCGACGAGGGCAAGCTGGTCCGCGACGCCTACCTCGAGGTGGACGTCGATGGTGAGCTGACCGAGATCCCCGAGCTCGTCGGCCAGACCCAGCCCGACCTGCTGCTGCTCAACGACGGCGACCTGACCTTCGCGAAGGTCCGCCTCGACGAGCGCTCGCTGGCCACCGCGGTCGCGCACCTCTCGGACCTGGACGACTCGCTCGCCCGGGCGCTGGTCTGGAGCGCCGCCTGGGACATGACCCGGGACGCCGAGATGTCGGCCACCGACTTCGTCGAGCTGGTGCTCGGCAACATCGGCGCCGAGACCGACTCCTGGGGCGTCACGGCCTTCCCGCGCTTCGCCGCCCAGGCCGTCGGCCTGTTCAGCGCGCCGGGCAACCGCGAGGCGCTGTCGGGCCGCTGGGAGACCGGCCTGCGCGAGCTGCTGGGCGCGGCCGAGGCCGGCACCGACCACCAGCTGACCTTCGCCCGCACCTACGCCGCCGCCGCGGGCTCCGAGGCCGCGATCGCGGACCTGGAGGGCCTGCTCGACGGGTCGCTGGCCTTCGAGGGCCTCACCGTGGACCAGGACCTGCGCTGGGTGCTGCTCAACAACCTGGCCCGCCTCGGTCGCGCCGACGACGCGCGGATCGACGCGGAGCTGGCCGGCGACAACACCAACACCGCGATGGAGAAGGCGGCCGCCGCGCGCGCCGCCCAGCCGACGGCGGAGGCCAAGGCCCGCGCCTGGCAGGCCGCGATGGTCGACGCCACCACGCCGAACGAGACCGCGCGGGAGATCGTGCTGTCCTTCTGGCGCGGCGGCCAGGACGAGGTGCTGGCCGAGTACGTCGACCGCTACCTGGCCGACGCCCCGCTGGCCTTCGACCGGGTCGGCTCGCACCGGGCCGCCGTCGCGGTCGAGCACATCTTCCCGCGGGTGATGGCCACGCAGGCCACCCTCGACCGGGTCGAGGCCTGGCTGGCCGACGAGGCCGAGGGCGTGCACTCCGGCGCGCTGCGCTACATCGGCGAGGGCCGGGCCGACCTGGCCCGCGCCCTGGCCGCGCAGGAGCGGGACGCCGAGGGCTGATCCAGCGGCACGAGAGGCCCGTCCGGTTCGCCGGGCGGGCCTCTCGCCGTCTCCGCCCGGGCGCGCTCGCGGCGCCCTCGCGGCGCGTGAGACTCGCCACACAGGGGGTCGCCAAGTTTGCGACGCGGTGCACCCTGGGCAGGATGGAGGGTGATGATCCGAGAAATCGCACAGCACGACCACGACCACGTCATCGACCTCAACCAGGGTGCCCTGCACGCAGTCAGCCCCCTCGACCACGAGGGTCTCTCCCTGCTGCTGAAGATGTCGGACAGCGCCTACGTCGCCGACCGCGACGGCGACGTCGCCGGCTTCGTCATCACCCTGCCGCCGGACGCCACCTACGACTCGAGCCGCTTCCGCTGGTTCGCGGAGCGGTACGACGAGTTCGTCTACCTCGACCGGGTGATCGTCTCCCCCGACCACCAGCGCCAGGGCGTCGGCAGCGAGCTCTACGAGCAGCTGCCCACCGACGTGCCGGTCGGCCTCGAGGTCTACTCGGACAACTCCAAGTCCCTGGCCTTCCACGCCGAGCAGGGCTTCCGCGCCGTCGGCGAGCTGGAGCACAACGGCATCGTCAACGTGATGATGCTGCGCGACGCCGCCTGACGCACCCGAGAACGCCGCGAGTCGGCACAAACTGACTGTCAGTTTGTGCCGACTCGCTCGCTTTGCGCGTGAGTCAGTGCCGACTCGCGGGTCAGGCCGCGGTGCGCTCGGCGAGCAGCTGCACGCCGTGGACCAGGCCGCCCGCGAGGTCGCCGTCCGCGAAGGAGGCGCTCATCTGCTCGACCGCCTCCGTCACGTCGTCATCGGTCAGCGTGCGGCGCACGTGGCCACCGGTGACGATCTCGACGATCCGCCGGCCCGGGTCGACCATGATCAGGATGCTGCGCGCCGGCAGCACGAGTGTGTTGTGCAGGCTGGTCGCGAAGGCGCGCTGATCACCCTCGACCGTGCCGACGTAGACCGAGATCTCGGCGCGACAGGCCTGCTCGGCCGCTCGGATGGCGACGTCGAGCGTCGCCTGCTCGGCAGGGGTCAGGTAGGGCATCGCGGGCCTCCGGTCGCGGCTTCGACTACCAGGAGCCGCCGGCGCCGCCGGCCGCCGAGTCCTCGCCGTCCGGCGCGGCGAGCTCGCCGGCCTCCTTGCGCGGGCCGCCGATCCACTGGGTCTCGGAGGCGCGCTTGGCGGGGTTGATCGACTCGCCGCGGGCGAGCGCGGGGGCGATGAAGATGGCCGAGACGATCAGGAAGCCGAGCACCGGGATCCCGATGAAGAGCAGCCAGACCTCGAGGTGGTCGATCTCCGGCTTCGGCTCCCAGCTCCCGGGCAGGGGCTGCGGGGTGTCGGCCGACGCCGGACCGGCGGCGAGGACGAAGCCGACCCCGAGCAGGGTCAGGAGCGAGAACGCGGCGGCGGAGCGGCGTACGGCAGTGCTGATCACAGGCATACCTTATCGACTCCGGACCCGACTCCCCCATCCCGGCCCAGGGTCGTGAGGATCAGGAGGGATTTGGTCTACTGGAGCAATGGCGATCTGGGCTCCCGCAGCACTCCTGCTCCCCCTGGACAACCCCTGCGGCTCCGACGAGCAGGTCTGCAACTTCACCTACGACCTGACGCACGAGGAGGGCCTGTCCACCTGGTCCTCGATCCTGATCGGCAAGCCGCTCGCGGTCATCTCGCTGATCGTCCTGGGCGCGATCTTCCGCTGGGTCCTGCACCGCCTCATCGACCGGCTCGCCGGTCGGGCGGAGAAGGGCGTGCTGCCCGACAAGGTCGACTTCACGGCCACGGACCGCCGCGGCCAGCGCGCCAAGACCATGGCCGGCGTCGCCAAGTCGATCGTCACCGGCCTGATCGTCGTCGTGGTGATCACCATGATCCTCAGCGAGCTCGGCGTGAACATCGCGCCGATCATCGCCTCCGCGGGCATCATCGGCCTGGCGCTCTCGTTCGGCGCCCAGTCGCTGGTGCGGGACTTCGTCTCGGGCACGTTCATCTTCCTCGAGGACCAGTACGGCGTGGGCGACGTGGTCGACCTCGGCGAGGCCAGCGGCACCGTCGAGGCGGTCACCCTGCGGATGACCCGGCTGCGCGACATCAACGGCATCGTCTGGTACGTCCCCAACGGCGAGATCATGCGCGTGGGCAACCAGAGCCAGAACTGGTCGCGCGCCGTGATCGACGTCGGCGTCGGCTACGGCGAGGACCTGGTCCGCGTGCAGGAGGTGCTCCGCGAGATCGCCCACGGCCTGTGGGAGGACGAGGACTACCGCGACGTGGTGATCGAGGAGCCGGAGGTGACCGGCGTGGAGAACCTGGCCGCGGACGCCGTCACCGTGCGGGTGATGGTCAAGACCGCGCCGCTCCAGCAGTGGACCGTGGCGCGGGCGCTGCGCCAGCGGATCAAGGCGCGGTTCGACTACGAGGGCATCGAGATCCCGTTCGCCCAGCGGGTGGTCTGGCACCGCGACGAGCGCGAGCACACCACCGGCTCCGGGGACGCCGAGGAGTCCTCCGAGCGGCCCCGAAGCGGCGGATCGACCACCTCCGAGGGATGATGGCGCGGTGACCCAGGGCGTCGAGGCGGAGACCTTCTACGAGGAGATCGGCGGGTTCGAGACCTTCCGGCGGATCGTCGCGCGCTTCTACGAGGGCGTCGCGACCGACGAGGTGCTGCGGCCCATGTACCCCGAGGAGGACCTCGGCCCCGCCGAGGAGCGCTTCCTGCACTTCCTCGTGCAGTACTGGGGCGGGCCGACGACGTACTCCGACGAGCGGGGCCACCCGCGGCTGCGGATGCGGCACGCCCCGTTCCGCGTGGACGAGCAGGCCCGCGACCACTGGCTCATGCACTTCCGGGCCGCGCTCGACTCCGTCGAGCTCACCCCCGAGCAGGACGCGCGGTTCTGGGCCTACGTCACCCACGCCGCGAATTTCATGCTGAACGTCTGAATGGGCCGAGCGGCCGTCAGTCCGCGGCGGCCAGGCCCTCCAGGAGCGCCCGGTGCTCCTCGGGGAACGGCGTCGGCCGCTGGGTGGCCGGGTCGAAGAGGACCAGCACGACCCGCGCCCGCGCGAGCACGGTCTGGCCGTCCTCGGGGGCGGTGATCGTCGCCTCCATCGTCACCGAGCTGGACCCGACCGACGCGACCCTGGTCCAGCAGTCGTAGGGCTCGGGCCGCAGCGTCAGCGCGCGGTGGTAGTCGACGTCGGTCTGGGCGACGACGAAGTGGTACCGCGCGCCCTCGCGCACCTCCGCGGCGAGGTCGGTGATCAGCTGGATCCGCGCCTCCTGGAAGTACTCGAAGTACATGACGTTGTTGACGTGGCGGTAGACGTCGACGTCGGAGAAGCGGACGTGGACCGGGTAGTGCCGCTCCGGCGCCGGCCGCACGGCCACCGCGGGGGCCCGCTTCGCCGCGGGCTCGGCCTCCAGGAACTGCTCGAGCATCGCCCGCTCGGCGTCGCTGAGCCGGCGCGGCTGCTCGACGTCGAAGCGGTACGGCGCGAGCACGGTGCTCGCGCGCAGGTAGACCCGCCGGGTGCCGTCGGGCCGCTCGTGGAAGATCTCGTACGACAGCGTGAACGAGGCCGTGCGGATCCGGGTCACCCAGACCTCGATCGTCACCGGGGTGCGGCTGAACAGCAGCGGGCGCAGGAAGGTCACCTCGTGGCGGACCACCACGATGCCCTCGACCAGCGCCTCGCCGGGCGTGCCGCCGTCGTACCGGTCGTGGCTGTGGCTGCGGAACAGGTCGACCCGCGCCTCCTGCAGGTAGTCGACGTACCGCACGTTGTTGACGTGACCCAGCATGTCCATGTCGCCCCACCGCAGGGGGCACAGATACCGATGGCGCACCACGGCATCGTGCCAGACGCCACTGAGCGGACCGTCCGAAGCGGTGCCGGTGGACAGGTGGGACACTGGCCTGCGAGAACCTGTTCCCACCGTCAGTACGGAGTAGCCGCATGCCTGAAGCAGTGATCGTTTCCGCCGCCCGCACGCCCATCGGGCGTGCCAACAAGGGCTCGCTGAAGGACTTCCGGGCCGACGACCTGACCGCGTTCATCTCCAACGCCGCCCTCGAGAAGATCCCGGCGCTGGACCCGAACGACATCGACGACTTCATCCTCGGCTGCGGCCTGCCGGGCGGCGAGTCCGGCAACAACATGGCCCGCAACGTCACCGCGCTGATGGGCTACGAGATCCCCGGCACCACCGTGACCCGCTACTGCGCGTCCTCGGTGCAGTCGACCCGGATGGCCTTCCACGCGATCAGGGCCGGCGAGGGCGACGTCTTCATCTCCGGTGGCGTCGAGGCCGTGTCGCGCTTCCAGTTCGGCACCTCAGACCACATCCCGAACACCAAGAACCCGAAGTTCGCCGACGCCCAGAAGCGCACCGAGGAGTACGCCCAGGGCGGCAAGGACTGGCACGACCCGCGCGAGGACGGCCTGCTCCCCGACGTCTACATCGCGATGGGTCAGACCGCGGAGAACGTCGCGCGGATGCGCGGCCTGGACCGCAAGACGCTCGACGAGTTCGGCGTGCGCTCGCAGAACCTGGCCGAGAAGGCGATCGCCGACGGCTTCTGGGCCCGCGAGATCACCCCGATCACCACCCCCGACGGCACCGTCGTCACCGCCGACGACGGCCCGCGCGCCGGCGTCACGTACGACGCGGTCAAGGACCTCAAGCCGGTCTTCCGCCCCGACGGCGTGGTCACCGCGGCCAACTGCTGCCCGCTCAACGACGGCGCCGCGGCCGTCGTCGTCATGTCCGACACCAAGGCCGCCGAGCTGGGCCTGACCCCGCTGGCCCGGATCGTCTCCACCGGCGTCTCGGGCCTCTCCCCGGAGATCATGGGCCTCGGCCCGGTCGAGGCGACCCGCAACGCCCTGAAGTACGCCGGCATGAGCATCAACGACATCGACCTGGTCGAGATCAACGAGGCCTTCGCCGCGCAGGTGCTGCCGTCGGCCGAGGACCTCGGCATCGACCTGGACAAGCTGAACGTCAACGGCGGCGCCATCGCGGTCGGCCACCCGTTCGGCATGACCGGCGCCCGCCTGCAGAACACGATGCTGAACAGCCTGGACTGGCACGACAAGTCCACCGGCCTGATCACCATGTGCGTGGGCGGCGGCCAGGGCATGGCGCTGATCCTGGAGCGCATGAGCTGACCTCGACCGGTCGCTGACCGACGTACCCCGGGACGCCCGGCCACCCACGGTGGCCGGGCGTCCTGCGTCCGGCCCGGCCGCGGCGACCCTGAAAGTCCGGACAACTCGCGGCGGGCCCGACCTACACTGGCGGGCGTGAGCGACCCGGACGACCCAGGAGAGGTCGAGCCACGCTGGCTCGACGCCGCCCAGCAGCAGACCTGGCGGGCGTTCCTGCTGGGCACCACGCTGCTCAACGACCGGCTCGAGGACGACCTGCGCCGCCGGTTCGGCATGTCGCTGGTCGAGTACGAGGTGATGGTCCGGCTCTCGGAGTCCGACGGGCAGATGCGGATGGCGCAGCTGGCCGACTCCCTGGCCCACAGCCGGAGCCGGATCACCCACACGGTGGCGCGGATGGAGCGCGAGGGGCTGGTCGAGCGCACCGAGTCGCCCGAGGACCGGCGCGGCGTGCTCGCGCGCCTGACCGACCAGGGCTGGGACGCACTGAGGACCGCGGCTCCGGTGCACGTCAACGGCGTCCGGGACTACCTCGTCGACCTGGCCTCCCCCGAGGACTTCGCCGCGCTGCACCGGGTGATGGACGCCGTGGCGGACCGGCTGATCGGCGACCACCCCGCCCGCGAGCTCCGCTCCGGTGAGGCCGTCACCCACTGACCAGGCGCACGAGGCACCGGTCTACATGTAACACGTCTTTCACAGGGCGGCTGTTGCCAGTGATCGCATGCACTTGGCAAGGTAGGGACCGACCGGCGGCCACGCGCCGACCGGTCGACGATCGGAGAGCCTCCCCCGGCCCGGCGCCCGCGCCGGTCCGGCGGACATGTTGATGGGCGGGGTGGCCCCCGTTGCTGAGTCCGACGTGACACAGCCATGCATCGTCATGCCATCACGAGGAGAGACTCATGCGGTTCACCGTGCCCACCATCGACATCACCCCCTACCGGACCCCCGGCGCCACGGCGGCGACCAGCCCCGAGTGCGCCCGGGTCGCCGCCGAGATCGACCGCGCGTGCCGCGAGGTCGGCTTCCTGCAGCTCGTCGGCCACGGGGTCAGCCCGGAGGCGATCGCCGGGCTCGCCGACGCCCTCGACGCCTTCTTCGACCTCGACCCGCGGCTCAAGCGCGGGTACGCGCGGCCCGGCGTCAACCGCGGCTACACGCCGCCGAGGTCCGAGTCGCTCTCCAACAGCCTGGGCGTCACGCCGGCGAACATGATGAACGACTTCTACGAGGCCTACTCGGTCGGCACCGACACCGCGGCGTACGACGGCGTCGAGCTGCCCGAGGAGAGCTACCCGTCCAACACCTGGCCGGAGGCCGTGCCGCAGTTCCGCCCCGCGATCGAGGCGTACCTGCGCGAGGTCACGGCGGCCTCGCGCGTCCTGCTGCGGGCGTGCAGCGAGGCGCTCGGGCTGCAGCCGGACCACTTCGACGGCCTCGTCGACCGCTCGATCGACACGCTGAAGATGAACAACTACACGCTGCCCGAGGGCGACATCGAGATCGCCGGCGAGCTGACCGGGATGGGCGCCCACACGGACTTCGGGCTGATCACCCTGCTGTGGGCCGACCAGGTGGCCGGGCTCCAGGTGCTCGGCTCGGACGGCGGCTGGCACGACGTGATGCCGGCCGACGGCGCGCTGCTGGTCAACCTCGGCGACGCGACGGCCCGGCTGACCAACGACCAGTGGCAGTCGACCCTGCACCGGGTGAACCCGCCTGTGATCGACGGCCGCGTGATCCGTCGCCGCTCCGCCGCGTTCTTCTTCGACGGCAACCACGACGCCGTCGTCGAGCCGCTGCCGCAGACGGTGGGCGCGGACGGGCCCCGGTACGAGCCGATCACCATCGCCGACCACCTGGCGGCGAAGATCGCGGGCCTCAAGTCCGGGCTGAGCACGGGCGAGAAGCCGGCGGGAGCCGACCGCGAGGCGGCCCGCCTCAGCGGCGCCAGCGCCTGACGCGAGTCGGCAGAGACTCCCTGCCGGCGCGCGCTCGTCAGTGGAGGTGCTGCCGCCAGTCGCTCGGCACCCGGTCGGCCGGCCCCGGGACCGCCTGCGAGAGCGGGCGGTGCTGCGGGTCGGCCAGCGGAGGGCCGTCGGCGAAGTCCTGGTCCCGGTAGTCCCAGAACCAGGCCTCGCCCGGCTCGGAGCTCCGGACGTAGCGATGGCCCGTCGCCCGCCAGTGGCCGCTGGCGTGCTGGCTCGGGGACGAGTCGCAGCAGCCGATGTGCCCGCACCCGGCGCAGCGGCGCAGGTGCAGCCACCAGCCACCGGCTGACTCGCACTCCAGGCAGCCGGGACCGCTCGGCACGGCCGTGGGGTCGATCTCGTCGCTGGCGCTCATAGGACCCTCATCCTGCCCGGACGGACGTCGGGGCGCGACCTCCGCTCCACCATGCGCCGCGAGTCGGCACAAACTGACAAGTCGCGAGCACGAGTCGGCAGAAAGTTTCTGCCGACTCGCGCTCTGCGGTCTGGACCGGCCCGTCAGTTTGTGCCGACTCGCGCAGCGCTGCGCGTCAGCTTGTGCCGACTCGTGCTCAATCGCGGGTCAGGCGGCGGTGGGTGACGCGGTGCGGGCGGGCGGCCTCGACGCCGAGGCGCTCGACCTTGTTCTCCTCGTAGGAGGCGAAGTTGCCCTCGAACCAGAACCACTTGCCGCCGTCCTCCTCGTCGCCCTCCCAGGCGAGGATGTGGGTGGCGATGCGGTCGAGGAACCACCGGTCGTGGGAGGTGACCACGGCGCAGCCCGGGAAGTCCAGCAGCGCGTCCTCGAGGCTGGAGAGGGTCTCCACGTCGAGGTCGTTGGTGGGCTCGTCGAGGAGCAGCACGTTGCCGCCCTGCTTGAGGGTGAGCGCCAGGTTGAGGCGGTTGCGCTCACCGCCGGAGAGCACGCCGGCCTTCTTCTGCTGGTCGGGGCCCTTGAAGCCGAACGACGCGACGTAGGCGCGCGAGTTCATCTCGAAGTTGGCGACCTTGATGAAGTCCAGGCCGTCGGAGACGACCTCCCAGACGTTCTTGTTGGGGTCGATCCCGCCGCGGGACTGGTCGACGTAGGAGAGCTTGACGGTCTGACCGACGGTCAGCTTGCCCTCGTCGGGCGTCTCTCCGCCGGTGATCATCCGGAACAGCGTGGTCTTGCCGACGCCGTTGGGGCCGACGACGCCCACGATGCCGGCGCGCGGCAGCGTGAAGCTGATGTCGTTCCACAGCGTGCGGTCGTCGAACGCCTTGACCAGGTGGTCGGCCTCGAGGACCACGTCACCGAGGCGCGGGCCCGGCGGGATGTTGATGTCGGCGGTGTCGACCTTGCGGGCGCGGTCGGCCTCGGCCGCCATCTCCTCGTAGCGGGCGAGACGGGACTTGGACTTGGTCTGCCGCGCCTTGGCGTTGGAGCGGACCCACTCCAGCTCCTTCTCGAGCATCTTGGCGCGCTTGGCGTCCTTCTGGCCCTCGATCTTGAGCCGTTCCTTCTTGGTCTCCAGATAGGTGGAGTAGTTGCCCTCGTAGCCGTGGATCTGGCCGCGGTCGACCTCGGCGATCCACTCGGCGACGTTGTCCAGGAAGTACCGGTCGTGGGTGACCGCGAGGACGGCGCCCGGGTAGCTCTTGAGGTGACCCTCCAGCCACTGCACCGACTCGGCGTCGAGGTGGTTGGTGGGCTCGTCGAGGAGCAGGAGGTCGGGCTGCTGCAGCAGCAGCTTGCAGAGCGCGACGCGGCGGCGCTCACCACCCGACAGGTTGTCGACGAGCAGCTCCGGCGGCGGGCAGCGCAGGGCGTCCATGGCCTGGTCGAGGCGGGAGTCGAGGTCCCAGGCGTTGGCGTGGTCCAGGTCGGTCTGGAGGTCGCCCATCTCGGCCAGGAGCGTGTCGTAGTCGGCGTCCGGGTCGGCGAGCTCCTCGGAGATCTTGTTGAACCGGTCGAGCTTGCCCTTGATCTCGGCGACCGCCTCCTCGACGTTCTCCAGGACGGTCTTGCCCTCGGTCAGCGGCGGCTCCTGCTGGAGCATCCCGACGGTGCCGTCGGGGTCGCGGACGATGTCGCCGTTGTTGGGCTGGTCGAGGCCGGCCATCAGCTTGAGCAGCGAGGACTTGCCCATGCCGTTGGGGCCGACGACGCCGATCTTGGCACCGTGCAGGAACGACAACGTCACGTTGTCGAGGACGACCTTGTCGCCGTGCGCCTTGCGCACGTTGCGCAGGGAGAGGATGTATTCCGCCATGGCGGCAAGGCTACGCAGAATCGCGCCGGGAAGCCCGTTCGGGGTGACCGTCCCTCCAGGCGGACGGCCACCCCGGCCGCACGGGGCGGATCCGCTAGGCCGCGGTGGCCTCCGGCGTCGCCGAACCGTCCGCCCGGTCCCGCAGCGGCGACCGGCTGAACGCGCTGCACCCGCGGGTCAGGTCGTGGCCGACCGTGATCGCCTCGACCTCCAGGGCGAGCACCTCGGTGTTGGCCTTGTTGACGTAGGTGCGGTGGGTGAGCCGGCCGTGGACCACCACCGGGTCGCCCCTGCGCAGCGAGCGCAGGCAGTGCTCGGCCAGGGTGCGCCAGGCGTTCACCGTGTACCACTGCGTCTCGCCGTCGACCCACTCCTCGCGCTGGCGGTGGAACCGCCGCGGGGTGCAGCCCACCCGGAAGTGGGTCACCGGGACGCCGCCCGCGTCGCGGCCGGTCGGGTCGCCGCCGAGCCAGCCCTGCAGGGTCACCATCGTGTCGTTGCTCATCGCCTTCTCCTCTCTCGGACGGCCCGCGGGCGCGGGCCGCACGGGAGGAGTCCAGGCGAGACCCCCGACGGTCGAACCGACCACCGGGCGGCTCCTGTGGAGAGGGACGGCCGTGGGCCGGCCCTGTGGACGGCAGGTGGCCCGAGGACCCCTACTCGCCGAGGGCCGCCAGGACGCCGGAGCGGAAGTCGGCGTAGTCGCGGTTGGCCTCGCGGACCGGCTGGACGACGCGCTCCTCCAGGACCCCGGCGACGGCGTCGCGCAGGTTCTCCTCCGCGCGACGCGCCCGCGAGCGGGCCGCGGCCGCGGCGGCGATGCGACCCAGCACGGCGAGCACCAGGCCGGCGGCGAGGCAGCCGACGAGCACCACCGCGGGTGCCGGGTAGCCGACCACGTCCGGCGCGTCCTCGACGACCGATGCCGCGGCGAGGCCCCACCACACGCCCCCGGCGAGCGCCCCGGCGAGGAGCAGCCACTGCACCAGCCGGAGCAGGTGGGCCCACCACGGGATCCGTCCGGCACCGAGCTCGACGCCACGCAGCTCGCTGTCGATCCGCTGGCCCGTCTCGTCCAGGTCGTCGGTGGCGGCCGCCCGCAGCGCCCGCTCCCACGGGGTGGCCAGGTCGCGGCCGATGCCGTCGGCGAACTCGCGGATCGCCGTGTGCAGCGCGCCGCGCTGCACCTGCCCGACCTGCGGGGCGTCGGAGTGCGCGGGCAGCTCGTCCCCGAGCTCGGCGACCAGCGCCTGGTCCGGGGTGCGGCCGAAGAGCGCCAGCGGGGGCCACGTGGTGGCCCGGCCGGTACGCGAGGCGACGGTGCGCCGCACGCCCGCGGCGAGCACCGGTACGCCGGCGGCGTCATCGACCTTCGTCTGCAGCTCCTCCACGGCCTCCGTCGTGACCTCCCGCGGCGCCGCGGTCCCGCCGGCGCCCTCCAGGCGGCGGGCAGCCGTGGCGACGTCGGCCTCGACGCGCATCGCGGTGGCCCGCTTCGACGCCACCCGGTCGGTGATCTCGCGGCGCAGCTCGTCCATGCCGATGCCGTGCCGGGCGCTGATCGGCAGGACCGGGATGTCGGCGAGGCCGTCGGCGACGAGCAGGCGCCGCACGTCGGCGACCATCGCGTCCCGCTCGTCCTCGGGGATGGTGTCGATGTGGTTGACCACCACGAGCATGACGTCCTGGTGGCCGGCCAGCGGCTTCAGGTAGCGGTCGTGCAGGGCGGCGTCGGCGTACTTCTGCGGGTCGACCACCCAGACCAGCAGGTCGGCCAGCTCGACCAGGCGGTCCACCTCGAGGTGGTGCGCGACCTCGGTCGAGTCGTGGTCGGGCAGGTCCATCAGCACGACGCCCTCGAACTCGCGCGCGTCGCGGCGGGAGTCGAGCAGCGAGTCACGCATCGTCTGGTAGCGGGGCGGGATCCCGAGCCACTGGAGCAGCTCGCCGGCGCCCTCGGCGCCCCAGACCACGGCGGTCGCCCACGAGGTCGTCGGCCGGCGGGTGCCGACGGACGACAGCTCGAGCTCGGCCAGGGCGTTGTAGGTCGAGGACTTGCCCGACCCGGTCGCCCCGGCGATCGCGACCACGGTGTGCTGGGCCGAGAGCCGCAGCCGTTCGGTGGCCCGCCGGGTCGCCCCGGTGACGTCGTCGAGCAACGACTCGTCGAGCCGTCCCCGGGCCGCCGCCACGGCGGCGTCCAGTCCATCGAGGCGCGACCCCAGCGCCGTACCGCGGGTCGCCAGGTCGCGGACCTGACCGACCTCCTCCTCCGAGCGCGCCGTCACCAACGCTCACCCAGTCCCTTCTTCGCGGCGAACCGCAGATCGTCGACCCGACGCGCCGCGTGCCGCAGCTGGTCGGGCGCCTCCGGCTTCAGCTCCCAGGCGTGTGCCGGGGCGAAGTAGCGCTCCCTCTCCCCCGTGATCAGCGTCCGCATCCGCTGCTGCGCCGACAGGCGGGCGGCCCCGACCATCGCCTCGGCCTGCGGCGCGCCGACCACCGTGTCCAGCAGCCGCCGGCCGAGCTCCACCGACTCGGTGGTCTGCCCCTGCGGCGCGTCCTCACCCATGGTCACCACGGCCAGCGCGATCGCCAGGCCGCGGACGCCGAGCGCCAGGAACCGGGCCGTGGCGCGCACGTCGCCGCTGCCCTCCTTGACGATCGCCTGGAGCTCGGCCTGCCACTCCCGCGAGGAGCTGGCCGCGCGGGTGCGCAGGGCGCGCCCGGCGCGGGAGAGGTCGTCGGTCACCGCGGAGAGCAGCGCGTCGCCGTGCTCGGAGTCGGACCAGCCGGCCGAGGCGGCCTGGGCGGCGCGCTCGGCGTGGTCGTTGACGAGCGCCTCGAACGCCACCTCGGCGGCGATCGCGACCCGCTCGGCCTGCTGGGGCTTGCCCTTGATCGCGTTGACCAGGCGCTCGCGGACGAAGCCGACCTTGGCGTCCAGCGACCGGATCAGCTCGCCGCTGCCGACGAACTCCTGCCAGCGGGCCAGCAGGTCGCCGCGGAGCATCGAGCCGTCGGTGGCGGCGGCCACCAGGCCGGCCGTGGCGTCGTCGTACACGCTGTCCACGCCGGCCAGCAGCTCGGCGACGGCGTCGACCTGGGCGGAGGCGGCGTCGGCGATCGGGAACGCCTTGCGGGTCACCGTGCGCACGGCACCGCCGACGGTCTGGTTCACGACACCGCGGCGGGCGGGGGCGTCGGCGGCGAGCGCCTCGAGCCAGCCGCGCACCTCACCGACGTGGCCGGCGGGCAGCAGGCCCTCGCCGTCGACGGAGCCCTCGGGCACCGCGAACAGCGGGGAGTCCTTGAGGCCGCGCGCGGCCATCATCCGGGCCAGGTGCGCGGAGACCGTCGACACCGCCTCCGGCGCGGTCCGGTCGAGGATCAGCGCGACGGCGGTGGAACGCTCGACGGCCTGCTTGAGGTACTCCCACGGCACCTGGTCGGAGTACCGCGCCGCGGAGGTGACGAAGAGCCACAGGTCGGCGGCCGCGAGGAGCTGGCCGGCGAGCTCGCGGTTGCGCTCGTCGACGGAGTCGACGTCGGGCGCGTCGAGCAGCGCCAGGCCGCGCGGCATCGCCTCGGTGGCCACCAGCTGGATCGAGCCCTGGTCGGTGGTCGGCGAGGTGACCCGCTTGAGGTCGGGCAGCAGCCGGTCCGGGCCGAACCAGTGGCCCTCGTCGGGGTGGTGCACGAGCACCGGCGACATGGTGGTCGGGCGGAGCACGCCGGGGGTGGTCACGCGGTGGCCGACCAGGCTGTTGACCAGGGTCGACTTGCCCGCGCCGGTGGAGCCGCCGACCACGGTCAGCAGCGGCGCCTCGAGGGTCATCAACCGCGGGATGACGTAGTCCTCGAGCTGCTCGATCAGCTGGGCGCGGGTCTCGCGGAGGGGCTCGACGCCCGGGAGGTCGAGGGGCAGCGGGGCATCCTTGAGCGCGCCGTTGAGCCGCACGACCTCGGTGAGCAGCTTGGCGCCGCCGGTCGCGTCGGCGAGTACGGCCGTCACGGCAGCCTCGTTTCCGGTCATTGCTGAGGTACCACCTGTCCGGGGAAGGAGAACCGCGGCCGGCTCTCCTGGATGCTGTGCAGGAACGACTGACCACGGGCCTGCCAGTCGCGCGGGGCGGTGCCCCGCAGCAACCGGTGGTGCAGGTAACCGAGCTCGACGGCGGCCTGCTGGTACTCCTCCATCGCCCGCTGCGCGTCGGGGCCGCCGACGGTGCGCGCGTGCCGCCGGGCGATCCGCCGGGCCCGCAGGTCCACCACCCAGCCGATGTCGGTGGCCGGGATGAGGCCGCGGCGGGCGGCGTCCTCGAGGGCGACGGCAAGCATCTGGCGCTCGGAGCCGCGCGCCCACAGGGCGAGCCCGACCATGCCCACGAAGGCGGGCGCCATCAGCACCAGGTAGACCGCGAGGAACGAGCCGAGGCCGAAGATCGTCGAGGCGTTCCAGAGCCCGTGGGCGAGCACCGCCGCGCCGTACCCGAGCACCGGCGCGCCGATGCGGACGGCCGTCGACCGGGAGGTCACTGCGATGCCGACGCCGACGCCGATGAAGGCGGTGAAGAGCGGGTGGGCGAACGGGCTGAACAGGCACCGCAGCACGAACGTGGAGGTCACCCCGGCGATCCCGCCGGGCCCCATCCCGTCCATGCCGTCGTAGGCCGCGGCCAGGTAGAGGATGTTCTCGGTGAAGGCGAAGCCGATGCCGACCATGCCGGCGTAGACGATGCCGTCGAGGATGCCGTCCACCTCGGCGCGGCGCCACCAGAGGAGCAGGAGCAGGAACAGGCCCTTCGAGGCCTCCTCGGTGATCGGCGCCACGATCGCCAGCGAGGCGTTGCTGGTCACGCCGACGACGAAGCCGCCCAGGCCCTGGACGACCAGCGCCGCGACGGTGGCGACGCAGGCGCCCCAGAGCAGCCCGAGCGCGAGCAGCCGCTTGGGCTCGGGCTCGTAGCGGTCCAGCCAGAGGTACGCCGCCAGCACGGGGCCGACCGGCAGTGCCGCGAGGGCCGTCGCGAGGAGCGTGATCGAGGGCGCACCGGAGAACGCGAGCAGGAGCAGGACCGCCGCCGCGCCGAGGGCCACCGCGACGGTCACGAGGACCGTGAACGCAACGCTCTCGCGGTGGTGGGCATGCATGGGCCGAAGCCTATCGGCAGCGACTTCGTACCCCGGATTTCCCGGCGTACCCTGGATGGGTGAACGAGCAGGCAGCAGAGCAGACCGACCAGGTGACCGAGGCCCCGCGGACCGAGTCCCACGACCAGCCGGTGCCGGACGCCTACGCCGCGTTCATGCGGACCGGGTGGGCGGACCCCGAGCGGGAGGTCGCGGAGCACCCGATCGCGCCGTACGCCCGCGACCGCCGCGCGCGGCTGGCCGCGATGTTCCCGGGCGAGCGCCTGGTCCTGCCCGCCGGCACCTTCAAGGTCCGGGCCAACGACACCGACTACCGGTTCCGCCCCGACACCGCCCACACCTACTTCTCGGGCAACCAGACCTCCGACGCGGTGCTCGTGGTCGAGCCCGACGGCTCCTCGACGCTGTACGCCCGGCCGCGCTCCGGCCTGGACAGCGACGAGTTCTTCCGCGACCGCCAATACGGCGCCCTTTGGGCAGGTCGGAGGCCCTCCCTGGGCGAGCTGGAGGCGCTGCTGGGCCTGCCCGTGCGGCACATCTCCGAGCTCGGCGACCTGCTCGCGAAGCCGGTGAAGACCCGGGTGCACCGCGGCGTCTCGGCCGACGTCGACGCGCTGGTCCCGGCGGACGCGACCCGCGACGCCGACTTCGCCCGCGTGGCCTCCGAGATGCGCCTGGTCAAGGACGAGTGGGAGCTCGGCGAGCTCCAGGAGGCGGTCGACGCGACCGCCCTCGGCTTCGAGGACAGCCTGCGCGAGTGGGAGAACGTGCTGCGCTACGGCGAGCGCTGGCTGGAGGGCACCTTCTTCCGCCGCGCGCGGGCGATGGGCAACGACATCGGCTACGACTCGATCGTCGCAGGAGGCCCCCACGCGACCACGCTGCACTGGATCGAGAACTCCGGCGCGGTGGTGCCCGGGGACCTGATCCTGCTCGACATGGGTGTCGAGAATCACAACCTCTACACCGCCGACATCACCCGCACGATCCCGGTCAGCGGCGCCTTCACCGACCTGCAGCGCGACCTCTACACCCTGGTCTTCAACTCGCAGGAGGCCGCGATCGCCGCGCTGGCCCCGGGCAAGCCGTTCCTGGCCGGCCACGAGGCCGCGATGGTGGTGCTGGCCAACGGCCTCTCCGACCTCGGGCTGCTCCCGGTGTCGGTCGAGGAGGCGCTGGACCCGAGCTCGAAGGTCTACTCGCGCTGGACGCTGCACGGCGTCAGCCACATGCTCGGCATGGACGTCCACGACTGCGGCCAGGCCGCGCCGGAGTCCTACCGCGACGGCACCCTGGCGGAGAACATGGTGCTCACCGTGGAGCCCGGCCTGTACTTCCAGGCCGACGACCTGCTGGTGCCCGAGGAGCTGCGCGGCATCGGCATCCGGATCGAGGACGACGTGGTGGTCACCGCCGACGGCGTCCGGAACATGTCGTCGGCCATGCCCCGCGACGTGCAGGGCCTCGAGGACTGGATGGCCCGCCTGCGCGGCTGACCTCGGGCACCACGACGGGCTCAGGCGGCGACGGCCGCCTGGGCCCGTCGCGCCGTCAGGGCGAGCGTCGCGCCGGTGAGGCCGGCCAGCACCGCCGCGCCGGCCAGCGCCAGGAACGCCCGGTCCAGCGTCTCCGGGGTCGGCCCGGTCGCGCCGAGGACCGCGACCAGGAGGCTGACCCCCAGCGCGAGGCCGATCTGGCGGGCCATCGCGACCACCGCGCTGCCGGTCGAGGTGCGCGCCGCGGGGAGGTCGGCGGTCGCGGCGGCGACCAGGTTCGGCATGGCCAGGCCGACGCCGACGCCGGCCAGCAGCCAGCCGGGCAGCAGACCGGTCACGTACGCCGGCTCCGGCCCCAGCGTCGCGACGAGCAGCGCCGTGCCCGCGGCGAAGACCGCGCAGCCGGCGACGATCAGGGCCATCGGCCGCGCCCCCGGCAGCAGCCGGTGCACGACGATCGAGGTCACCGGGACGGTGAGCGGCCCGAGGGCGATGGCCAGGCCGGTCTGCAGGGCGCCGTAACCCCACACGGCCTGCAGCCACAGGATCGCGCCGAGCAGCGCCCCGCCGAAGGCGGTGTTGAAGAGCACGGTGGTCGTCGTGGCCGCGGTGAACGCGGGGACCCGGAACAGCGCCGGGTCGATCACCGGGACCGGGTGGGTGCGGCACCGGACGACGACCAGCACGGCCGTCGCGGCCGCGACGACCACCGCGGCCAGCGTCGACGCACTGAGCCAGCCCCACTCCTCCCCCTGGACCAGCGCCAGCACGAGCGCGCCGGCCGACACCGCGATCCCGGCGGCGCCGACCAGGTCGGGGCGGGCGACCTGGTCGTCGTGCCGGGGGTCGGGCAGCACCCGGACGGCGACCACGACCAGCGCGATCCCGACCGGCACGTTGATCAGGAAGGCCCAGTGCCAGGAGGCCTGGACCAGGATGCCGCCGAGCGCGGGCCCGAGGGCGGCGGCGACCGCGCCGGCCAGCGCCCAGGCGCGGGCGGCCCG